>DREN01000288.1 GCA_011051075.1 Deltaproteobacteria bacterium
CTCAAGGGGGAAGATTATTCGCCTTTCAAGGAAGCTTTTGAGGGTAATCATCATGAATAAGACGATAATTGCCACAAGGCATACGATCCTCACCGCGTACCAGAGAAGTTGGCTCGTCCCTTTGTCTTCGGTGAGGGCCGCATAGATGAGCGTCCCGACAAGGAGTATCCCTTCAATGATCAGTATGCGCCAGAAAACCCCCATCAACACCACTGTCCTCACACTGCTCTTCCCGTTCTTATCAGGGTCGGGCGGTATTCTCATCTTTTCTTCCTCGTGAAAGAAAACTTCGGCATATCTGAGGGCCTTAACATTTCTTACGGATTTACCATAGACTTCCCGCTAAAGATTTTGGACTGCGTTATCGGTCGGAATCGTCGACGACGTACTATGGGTACGACTTACTCCGATTCCTCCCTCTGGCTTTGCCAAAATCATTATCTGAAACTCTATACATCTCTGCCCTTAACGGCAACCGCACGGTAAATGTAACGCCTTTGTCCCGGTTTATACTGAAAGAGACACTCCCACCGTGTGCCTCCACTATTTTTTTAACGATTCCCAGGCCTAGACCGGTTCCCCCTCTCTTGGTTGAAAAGAAAGGCTCAAAGATGCTGTCGCGGTCCTCCTCGGCTATACCCAGGCCGTGGTCAACTACTTCCAGTACCACCATGGGAGTGTTAAGACTGATGCGGACAACCACACGGTCGCCCTCTGTGGAGGCCTGTATGGCATTGGTTATCAGATTGAGAACCACCTGTCTTACCCTTGCCGAGTCCAGGACCACAGGAGGGATGGATGGGGCCGGGTCTGCTTCCACCTTTACTCCGGTCTTCCCCGCCACCTGTTGAGCCGTCTCGACGGAATCCGAGACCAGTTTGTTCAAGTCTTCCTCCTCAAGCCGAAGTTCTATCGGCCTTCCAAAGTCCAGCATCTTCCTGACCATGGATTCCAGATGTGCCGTCTCCCGGATCACAAGTCCCAGTTTATTCCCGTCAGGGCTGTCAGGCTCAAGCCTTTTGAGGACCTGCCGGGTAAAGCCGCCAATGGCCATAAGGGGGGTTTTCATGTCATGGGCTATCTCGGATACGGCCCGGCCAATGGCGGCAAGGCTCCTGATCCTCACAAGGGTCTCCTGTCTTTTTCTTTGTTTCTCAACAAGGTATCCCAGTGTCAATCCGATACATATGTAGAGGGCCCCCTCGGAGAGCCGGTGAAGATCAGTTATGGAAAATCCCTCCCACTTCATGACGGCATGGGGCAGAAAGAGGAGTGAGACGCTCACACACACATAGATCGCCCCTTTCATGCCGAACCACAGGCTCCCTAAGACCAGCGGCAGGTAGAAGAGCATGCGATAGACAGCGTGGTAGTACCTCTTCTCTGGAAAGGTCAAGTAGTGGAGGCAGAGAATGCCCGCGATTAAGGCTGCTATGACTATGGCCTTTAAAGCCTTTTGCCGGTCATTTGCGTCAATTTCCATGGGGCGAGACAATTTCAGCCCTTGTTTCGGCTCTTGTAGAACTTGACCAGATTCAGGAGGTCTTGTGCCACGAAACGGCCTATTGTTCCTGAGCTGTAGCACACGGTTTCTACGGTATTGTCAGGCCGGATAAGAAAGCCTGTTGCATGAACGTATTGCCTGTTCTTGTCGTAATAAGCCCCGGTTATCCTGGACGTTTCCTCTGCGTTCATGCCATAAGCAATGGGAAACGTAATTCCGTTTTTTTTCACGGTGTCACTTGCCTTTTCCGGTGAATCGACAGAACCTGCAACGATCGAGATCTGCTCAGCCTCCAACTCCTTTATCAGGGATTGGAAGTCAGCCAACTGCTGGGCACAAAAAGGTCACCAATACCCACGATAAAACAGAACTACCCCGTAGCCTTCCCCGGTCCCCTCAGGAAACTTGAGCGTTTCTCCAGATACCAGTTTCAACTCCAAGTCAGGAAAAATATCGTCCGTATCCAAAAACCCTGCACCTATTCTAGCCATCTTTTTTGCTCCTTTTCTGTTTTTAGGTTAGCCATTCGTAATGATCCATGGACCCGGTCCTCTCAAAAAGATTGGGCAGAAGACAGATAGAGAGAGCAGGTAGTTTGTAATTATACGTTATTTGTTAGACAGATCCTTCATTTAAGTCAATCCTAATTCAAGAAAACCGGCGCCCTGTTTTACGCGAAACTCCTTTATGGTGCCAGGGCCAGCATGCGATCAAGGGCCATCCGCGCATCGGATCTTATCGTCTCTGGCACCTCAACCCTGTTGAGCTGACCGATATGCTGGAGGGTCCTCAGTAGATTATCCGGGCTGATCTTGAACATATTGGGGCACAGGGAATAGTGGAGGTCCAGGACCTTCTTGTGGGGGAATTCCAGCGCGAGCCGGTTAATGAGATTGATTTCAGTCCCAACGATAATGGTTGAGTCAGGGGGTGCGTTTTCAACGTACTTGACAATAAAACTGGTGGAACCTACCGCATCGGCCAGGGCTACCACCTCCTGGGTACACTCCGGGTGGACCACGACCCTTGCCCCGGGGAACCGATTCCTCATTTTCATGATGTGGTCCTCATGAAATCGTGTATGAACCAGGCAGTATCCCTCCCATAAGATCACCTTAGCCCTTTTGATGGTCTCAGCACTGTTGCCTCCGAGTGGTTCTTCCGGATTCCATACAATCATCTCATCGGGTTGTATCCCCATCTGATTTCCCGTGTTACGACCCAAGTGTTCATCCGGGAAGAAGAATATTTTCTCCCGTTGACCAAGGGCCCATCGAAAGGCTGTAGGGGCGTTGGATGAAGTACAAACAGTACCACCTTGTCTGCCGCAAAACGCCTTTAACTCGGCATCTGAATTCATATATACAATGGGCATCACAGATCCTTCATCAACAATGGTTGCGACCTCTTCCCACGCCCTTTTTACGACTTGGTTATCTGCCATGTCCGCCATCCAGCACCCCGCTTCCAGTGCAGGTATCTGAACGCTTTGGTGAGGCTGGCAAAGAATCGCCGCACTTTCGGCCATGAAATGGACACCGCAGAATACGATGAATTGCGCGGCCTTGTCAGCCGCAGCTTTCTGGGAAAGCCCGAAAGAGTCTCCTCTGAAATCGCCGATATCCACGATCTCGCTGCGCTGATAGTGGTGTGTGAGGATAAGAAGCTCAGGTCCCAACCTCTCCTTAATGGCCCGGATCTCGTCTAAAGTATTCCTATCATCAGGATGGTCTGCCATATCTGTCTCCTTTCAGGGCCGTCCGCGAAAAGGCGTTACGAGACCCTTGAAAAACGCCCCCTTTCACCCAATCTCTGCGTTGCATTCGAATTTCAACCCTCGAAATATTCAATATATTCCTGTGGTTAAAATCCTTATGCGCCTTGATCTTGAACGAAATTGAACGTTTTTCAAAGGTCTCGTTACATGGATGGAAATATTCCGTTAACAGCTATACCACTTTGTAATATAGGATATACCACGCTGTGAGGCATAGTCAAGGGTTTTTAACAAATTTTCTTCTTGACAGGTATGCTACTATGTATTATTAAATATGCCACATTGCGGGATTCAGGTCAAGGGTTTTTAATATTTTGCTCTGGAGGAGATAGTGGATAGAAAGGAATTTGTGGCCATCCGAAAGAGGCTTAAGAAGACTCAGAAGCAGATGGCGCAACTCTTAGGGACTTCGGTCAAGGCCATACACAGCTACGAGCAGGGGTGGCGGTCGATCCCGGTCCATGTGGAGAGGCAGATTTACTTCCTGCTGTCCAGGATCAACGGAGATCCTGAAAATAAGACACCCTGCTGGATCAGGAAGAAATGTCCCTTTGAGTTGAAGAGCCGATGTCCGGCATGGGAGTTCCAGGTGGGGGACCTGTGCTGGTTCATCAACGGTACCATTTGCGAGGGCACCGCTCAGAAGGACTGGAGGGATAAGATAAAGATCTGCAGGAAATGCGAATGCTTTTCCTCAATACTTTAGAGTTTCAGATAATGATTTTGGCAAGGCCAGTGGGAGGAATCGGAGTAAGTTGTACCCATAGTACGTGGTCGACGATTCCGACCGATAACGCAGTTCAAAATCTTTATCTGGTAGTCTATTTGATCTCGTTTCCGGACCATGGCACCCTGGAGCGGCAACCAACTGGAAAGGCAAAACGGTTTTGAAAAGGAGGATAGATCTTGTCGAACAGGTACGGATTCAATACCCTGGCCCTACACGCAGGGGCAGGGGTTGATGAGACAAATTCAAGGGGCGTTCCCCTCCACAGGACAAGCTCGTACGTTTTCAAGAGTACCACCCATGCGGCAGATCTCTTTGCCCTCAGGGAACCTGGTAATATTTACACACGCATGATGAATCCCACCCAGGGAGTACTCGAAGAGAGGATGGCAGCCCTCGAGGGGGGAGGGGGGGCCCTGGCCCTTGCCTCGGGAACAGCGGCTGTTTTCTACTCTGTGATCAACATATGCGGCAGGGGAGATGAGGTGGTATCGGCCAATAACCTGTACGGTGGCACCTATACCATGTTTGATTCTATCCTGCCTGAACTGGGCATCAACGCAAGCCTTGAAAGCCCGCTGGATCCTGCTAATCTTGAGCGGGCGATCAACGAGCACACCAGGATGCTCTTTACCGAGGTGATCGGCAATCCCGTACTTGACGTGGCAAACATAGGGGCCCTTTCAGAGATTGCGCACAGATACCATATTCCCCTGGTGGTTGATTCCACCTTTACCACGCCATATCTCTTCAGGCCTCTGGAACATGGCGCGGACGTGGTTATCCATTCCCTTACCAAATGGTTGGGGGGCCATGGCACCGGGATAGGCGGCATCGTGGTGGATGGCGGCAATTTTGACTGGACGGATCCAAAGTTCCGCCTTTTCAACGAACCCGATCCATCTTACCACGGATTGCGGTACGCCCATGATCTTGGGGAGCTGAACCCTCTGGCCTTTATCACGCGGATGAGGCTGGTGCCCCTCAGGAACCTTGGCGCCTGCATAAGCCCTGACAATGCGTGGATCTTCCTGCAGGGGATTGAAACTCTCCCCCTCAGGATGCAGCGTCACTGCGATAATGCCATGGGGGTGGCACGGTACTTGTCAGATCATCCCGCGGTAAAGTGGGTAAGGTATCCAGGGCTCGAAAAGGACCCGGCCCATGAAATGGCATCGCGGCAGTTTGAAAACGGTTTCGGGGGCATGGTGGTCTTCGGCATAAACGGGGATAGGACGGCCGGTGAAAAATTCATTGACGGCCTGGACCTGATATCCCATCTGGCCAACGTGGGGGATGCGAAAACCCTGGCCATACACCCTGCAAGCACCACCCATTCTCAACTTACCGAGGATCAGCAGCTCCAGGGCGGAATTACACCCGATCTGATCAGGATGTCGGTGGGCATAGAATCGATTGAGGATATCCAGGGGGATCTGGCTCAGGCCTTGGATAAAACAAAGTAATGTCTGTGCCAATGTTCTATTCAGGCGCGGTTTCGCCCCAAAATCATCAACCATCAATCGACAATCCAAAGATGAGCGAATATCTGGAACATGCCAGGGGTGGTGACTCGGTGGGGATCGTAAAAAAAAGGTCCTTTACCTTTGCCCGGCCGCCCAAGAGAATGACCCTTGAAAACGGTTCCAAGTTGGGTCCGGTGACACTGGCCTACGAGACCTTTGGAGCGCTGAACCCGGAGAGGACAAACGCGGTCCTTATTACCCATGCCCTGTCCGGCGATTCCCATGCGGCCGGGTATTACCACGACGACCTTGACAAACCCGGCTGGTGGGAGATCATGGTGGGGCCGGGCAAGGGCATAGATACTGATAAATATTTCGTGGTCTGTTCAAATATCCTGGGCAGTTGTATGGGCTCCACGGGCCCCGGCTCCATCAACCCGGAGACGGGCAGGCCCTTTGGCCTTGACTTTCCGGTGGTCACCATAGGGGATATGGTCACGGCACAGAAGGCACTCCTCGACCATCTTGGAATCAGGAGGCTCCTCTCTGTGGCGGGCGGTTCCATAGGTGGCATGCAGGTCTTAGAGTGGTGCCTAAGATACCCTGAGATGGTGGTCTCAGCCATCCCCCTTGCAACCACAACAAAACACTCGGCCCTGACCATCGCCTTTAACGAGGTTGCCAGGCAGGCCATCATGGCCGACCCCAACTGGAACAACGGTGACTACTACGGTGGAGCAAAACCAGACCTGGGCCTGGCCGTAGCCCGTATGATAGGGCACATAACCTACCTGTCGGACGAATCCATGCGGCAGAAATTCGGGCGCCGTCTCCAGGACAGGAGGGATTTCTCGTTCAACTTTGATGCGGATTTCCAGGTGGAAAGCTATCTCAGGTACCAGGGTGCGAAATTCGTGGAGCGGTTTGACGCCAACTCCTTCCTCTACATTACAAAGGCCGCAGATTACTTTGACCTTGCCAGGCAGTACAACTCCGGCTCTCTTGTGAAGGCCTTTTCAAGGGCCAGGGCCAAATTCCTGGTGGTCTCGTTCACCTCGGACTGGCTGTACCCCACCTATCAGTCCAGGGAGATGGTGAAGGCCATGAAGAAAAACGGTCTGGATGTGAGTTTCTGCGAGATCGAGGCCCACTGGGGTCATGACGCCTTTCTCCTGCCCAATGAACGGTTGACAGCGCTCATAAGGGGCTTTTTGGGACGTGTCCAACATGAGACAAAAGGATAGTCAGATACGGTTCGACCTTCAGATAATAGCCTCCTGGATCGAGCCCGGGTCCAGGGTCCTTGGCCTTGGCTGCGGTGAGGGGGATCTCCTCCACTTCCTGAAGAACAACAAAGGGGTGAGGTGCACGGGTATAGAACTGAACGAGGACAAGGTGGCAAGGTGTATTGAGAAGGGGCTGAGTGTGCTCCAGGGAGACATCAACGAAGAGGTCCAGGACTATCCGGAAGACGCCTTTGACTACGTGATCCTGAGCCAGACCCTTCAGCAGATCTATGAGCCGGGTAGGCTTGTCCGGGCCATGCTGCGCATCGGCAGGAAGGGGGTGGTCAGCTTCCCCAGTTTCAGCCACTGGCGGGTCCGCCTCCAGTTGCTCACCACGGGACGCGCCCCTGTTACCAGGGAGCTTCCCTATGACTGGCACAACACCCCCAATATCCGCGTCATTGCACTGAAAGACTTCAGGAGGTTTTCAAGGGAGACGGGGTTCTCCATACTGAGGGAGGTGGCCATCAATACGGATCATCATGAAAAGAGCGGAAACATCATCAGGCTTTTCCCAAATCTCAGGGCAACCTACGGGATTTTTCTCATAGGCAGGGGGACGCGGTCAGTCATAGCGGCACGGCAATGATATCAGACAGCTTTCACCGTTGTGCCTTCAATCACCCGCATGGACTTCCATCTGCCCCCCTTGAACCGGAGAAAGAATATGAAGCCTAAGACTATCATATAGGCTGAAAAGGTTATCCAGGGGACCATGAGCCCGTATCCCAGCACAACCACGGCCAGATAGGTGGGGATGACAAGGATGAAGAGGGAGGCCATCACCACCGCGTACATGACGAAGCGCGTGTCTCCGGCCCCCTTTATTGCTGAGGAGAATATCAGGTTCAAGGTATCAAAGACCGAGTAAAGGGCCACGAATCTGAGGAGGATCACGGTAATCCTGTAGATTTCAGAAAAGCTTTCAGCGTGGGACCTGGCGGCAAAGGGCATGATAAAGATGTCGGGTATGACCAGGTAGCAGAGGGCGATGAGCCCCATGTATAAAAAGGCCATATGGAATCCCGAGTACACGCTGGTCTGGGCCAGATCGGGCCGGTTCCTGCCCAGGTACTGACCCACCAGGACCGATATGGCAATGCCCGAGCCTATCATGGGCATGAAGGCCAACGTGCTGATATTCAACGCAATATTGGTGGCGGCAAGGCTAACGGTTCCCAGGCGGCCCACCAGGAGGATGAACATGGTGATGCCGGCCATATCCAGAAAGAACTGTACCCCTGAGGGAAAACCGAAGCGCAGCAGCCGAAAGAGGAGGGCCTTATCCGGCCTCCATCCCCTTATGGTACGGTACCTCCTGTCATGTTCAGGGGTAGAGATGATGGCCAGGAAGGCCAAAAAGGAGAATATGCCTGCGAGCACGGTTGCCACGGCAGCCCCCCTGATGCCCATTTCAGGCAGGCCCCACCTGCCGAATATGAGGGCGTAATCCATGATCAGATTAAGGCCCATGGAAACGGCGTTCACCCACATTACAGGCCAGGTACGCCCCCTTCCTGAAAAGAAACCGGAGAGAGCGGTTGAGGCAATGGGAGGCCAGGCACCGGCGCAGAGTATCTGGAAATACTCCACCTCGTAGCGCTGAGTAAGCGGGTCATGGCCCACCAGCCCGAATATGGGCCTTGCAAAGGGGATCAGACAGATGAGAACAATCCCCCCAAGTATGGATACGTAGATCCCCTGCCAGATCGCCGGGCCGATTCTGTGGTCTTTTTCCGCCCCGTAGTACTGGGCCACAAAGGTGCTCACATAACTGGCCGTGCCGATAAAGAGGCTCATGACGCAGAAGTTGAGGATGCCTGCGGGCAGGGAAGCTGCTATGGCCTCGGCCGAGTACCAGGAGAGGAACATCCTGTCCACGAAGTGCTGGACAGACCAGGCCCCGGTGCTCAGGATAAGGGGTACGGCTATGACGAAGAACTCCCGGTATCCTCCCTCTCCCTTCCACCTATTCGTCAAATATCGCATATATTCTGATCTGTATTGAGGGGTTGAGTCCCGCGAATAGCGGGATTCAAGGATTTCGCTCTGTGCGGTTAGCTTTAGTCCGTGGGGGCCTCTTTTCCAAAGGCCGCAACAAAATATTCCATCACGACGTGGAACGTCCCCTTAGGGCTCGCTCGCCTCCCCAACATCTATAACTTGGAAAGGTACCAGTTGTTTTTGAGCGAGCCCTAAGTTGGATTACAGCTTCGGAGCAGGCAGGGACCCCTACATGCTCCAACCGGGACTCTCTCCCGGGACTTTCCCGTGGCCCATTTCAAGCGCATGCTGCCGTCCCTATGCAACGATATAGGGTTTTGCGTCCTTTGGAAAAGAGGCCCCCACAGACGGACTCCCGCCAGGGGCGGGATAGATCCCGTATCCACAATTGCTGAAGTCTAACCGCACAGGGATTTTGGGCATTTGGTGCTTTGATGGGATCAGAGCCGATCGAGGCGGACACTGGCAAGGAGCTTCTCCACCTCCTCGCTGATATCCTTGGGCCTGAGCGGTCTTTCAGATCCGCAGAACCTGCAGATCAGGACCACCCCTGATCATCTCCTGACAAGGCGTACCTTTCCGCCGCACGGGCAAGCCATGTTATGGTCCGGGCGGTTACTCATCCTCTTCATAGACGTTGGCGATACAGCATAGGAAGGTGGCCTCCTCGGTATTGCTGTTGTTCTTCATGCTGTGAGGTTCCATGCTGGGGATGAAGATGGCATCGTTGGGCCCAACCTGTGTCTCGGCGGTCTGCTCATCGGTTTCCGGATGGTAGGAATAGACGGTCATATTTCCGCTGAGGATAAACATGGTCTGGACGTAGAAATGGTTGTGGATGGGGATTTCACCGCCCGGGCCCACGGTAAAGAACCTGAGGCCGTACTCCGGGGAGTCCCCGAGGCCTGCCTGGCTGAGCCATCTCACCCCCACCCCGTTCACCTTCAACGGCTTACCCCTGTAGGGAAAGGTCTCTATCTTTGTTTCGTCCTTATCCTTTACGTTCAAGATATCCATTAGGCCTCCTCCTTACTTATACCAGGAAAGGGTCTTGAGCCTCTCCCGGTCCCCGGCGGTTCTTGTGACCACTCCATGTTTGAAATATACGAAGAAGACCATCTCCTCGCGGGGCTGATAGTCTCCGACATTGACGGCATACCCCCACTTTTCCCCATCGTCGTGGCGTGAAATGGCATCGGGCAGTCCCAGGGCCTCTCTGACCATTTCACCTGTCATCCCCGGGACCACCTCCCGTTTGGCCACCCTCCTGATGGTGGCATCATCCCAGGCGGGATGCTGGACCCTGATCTTGGAGGCGCGGTACTGGGTTTCGGCACAGGCGCATAAGAAAAACGCGCCCATAAGAACAACCACCACTGCTTTTCTCATCATATTCCCAACCCTCTTTTCAGAACGGCCCTTTTCAGTTCCGGCCTTTTCCATGAGTGGGCCTCATGTGCCGGGGCCCGGTGAATGGATCGTGAGTTTCCAAGGCGCAAAGGTTGTGGAATGGCCGTTCAGATTCAGATGCGGGATGATAATCGTTTAAGGGAGATTTATCAACCCCCTTCTGCCCTCCATCAAGAGCGGCTCCGTATTGCCGGTACTGCCAGCAGTTCCGGATCATTGAAGAACCGTCCAAGCAGGGCCGAGTGTGCAGATCATGGGTGCAGGATCGTCCCACGGTCCCGGAGGGTGAGGCCCGTCAGGATCCCTGGAGCTGAAAAGTTTCGACCTGTGCGGTTACCCTTAGTCCGAGGGGGCCTCTTTTCCAAAGGCCGCAACAAAATATTCCATCACGACATGGAACGCCCCCTTGGTTGGATTACAGCTTCGGAGCAGGCAGGACCCGTACATGCTCCAACCGAGACTCTCTCCTGGGGCTTTCCCGTAGCTTATTTCAAGCGCATGCTGCCGTCCCCATAAAATGAGACAGGGTTTTGCGTCCTTTGGAAAAGAGGCCCCCACGGACGCACTCCGGCCACTGGCGGGATAGACC
>DREN01000406.1 GCA_011051075.1 Deltaproteobacteria bacterium
GGGATTGAGGGATTAGCAGAGGGATATTCCATGCGATTTGTCGATTACCAGTTGGTCAACCGGCCTCCTGGAGCATATCATCCATTGTCCTGGCTGCGAGTTCTGCAAAGACTGGATCGTTGATGTGGAAACCCGCCTCCCTCACCTCCACCCCGGGGTCCAGATCCTTTTGCAGTATCTTCAGGAACTCGTCGCGGAGTCCAGGATCGTATAAAGGCCCGCCCTCGCGATCAGCCTCAGACCATCCTTTCATGGGGACCAGCATCCTGACCCCTGAAACATCCCTGTTGAGTTTTCCGGCCATTTGCCCGGCAATCACCCTGGTCTCTTTCATACTGAGCCTGACCGCGGAACGAAAGTCATAAAAGAAGATGTTCCTCCCCCTGAACTTCTCGGGGATCTTGTCCCGGGTAAACTCCAGTACCGCACAGTCAAGCCCACCGGGGATCACAAGGCGGGGAATACGATGGCCGGGCACAGGCTCAAGCCTTTCAGGGCCTATGCCGCTGCAGTATCCGTTCATCAGTTCATCGGCAAGCTCATGGGTTGCAAGGTCTAATATGCCGTGAAAATACCCCTCTGCGGCAAGCTCTTCCATGGCCATACCTCCCGTACCATTGGCATGAAAGGCCACCACCTCATAGCCTAACTCTTCAAGAGAGCCTTTGACAGCCTCGGCCGCCCTGGTAATAAACCCGAACATGGTGAGGGCAACACGTGGTTTCACCCCCTTGTTTTCCCATCGGTTCTTAACCATCCCGGAAACGGCGCCGGCCGCCCTGTCAAGTATCTCTCCGATAATACTGTTCACACCCAGGATATCTGCCACGCTGTGCATCATGGTTATATCTCTGGTACCCACGCTCCTTTTCATATCCCTGGATGCCACGGTGGAGACCATCACCTTGGGGACGCCCAGGGGGAGCACACGCATGATGCTTGTCCCCATGTGGGTGCCGGTCCCGCCCCCCGCTGAGATCATTGCGCATACCTTCCCCTCCCTGTACAATTCTCCCACCAGGGCCTTTGCCCGGTCAATCACGGCCTTGATGGCATTATCGCGGCCCCAGGGGAACTTCCCCTGATGCTGCAGGATCTGTTCATAAAGATCGTGATCTGCGGGAAAGGGGGACGGACTCCCTGTGCCCACGTTAATGGTCAGGGTGGGAACCCCACGCTCTTCGATACGCTCCTTGAGGAAGAGATGTTCCTCACCCTTTGAATCAAAGGTCCCTACAACCGCAACGGCACTCTCCTTCACCACAGTTTTCCTCCATTAAGACCTGTCCGCTGGCACCTCAATCCCTCAATTTCTTAACCCCAAATTCATTCACAGCGCCCTCATCCACTCCGGCCTGAGGGCGATATCGCCCTTGAGAGCGCTGTCTATCTGCTCCAGTGCAATCTGCTTACCCTTGGGCAGTCTGGCCTTGATGGGCAGATAGTTGGATGCGTGATTGGAGAAAAAGAGGCCCCTGCTCAGGTTAGTATGGGCGATCATCTCCCTCAACTCCATCAGGAGCTCTCTTTCGGTTGGAACCTGGAAGGCCCCGCTCCGGTACTCCTCGTAGAGGGGGGTCCCGGGGATGAGCATAACGGTGAGTGCGCCCACATAATTGGGATCCATCCGGCTTAAGAGCTCACCCGTAGCCCTTGCGTGCTCAAGGGACCTCTCCGGTCCGGCAATGCCTAAGAGCACGGTGACGGAGAGCTTTATGCCTGCCTCCCTTACCTTTTTCCCCATGTTGATGAGATGCTCGGGACTCGAGCCTTTCCGGATCTTTTTAAGCAGCCCTTCATCCCCGGTCTCCACACCTAAGTAGAGTATTCCAAGGCCGTTGTTTTTAAGGGTTTTGAGCTCTTCGAGGGTCTTCATCTTGATGCTTTTGGCGTTGGCATAGGCACCTACCCTTTTCACCCAGGGGAGGTGTTCCCTTATCCGGTCCAGTATCCAGATCAACCTCTTCTGGGGGATAATCAGGGCGTCTCCGTCCATGAGAAATACCCTGTCCTGCCGCTTCATGTACCTGGCGGCAAATAGGATATCCCCTAAAATGGTCTGGTCGTCCTTGATCCTGAACCTTTTGTCCGTATAGGTGCCGCAGAAGGTGCATTTGTTATGGGAGCAGCCTACCGTCACCTGCAGCAGGATACTGTAGGCCTCACTGGGGGGCCTGATGCAGTTTCCCTCGTAGTGCATTTCCTCACTTTCAACAGCTTGTTCCATCTATAGTCATCCTTTCGTTTCTTACAATTATCTCTTCGGTCTCTATCCTGGACTGAAAAACGGCCCTTTCTGTTCATAGCCGGCGACTTCCCAAATACCTGTGCAGCTGAGTCCCGTAGTTGGGGGCCAAAGGCCCGATGAAAGGCTTTTGCCACACATTCATCTGCAGACCAATCGTTAAGATATTACCTGCCGGCACGTTATCAAGGGGTTTTCAAAACCCTTTGCGCAGCAACCTGGCATAGTAGGAACCCGAGGTATACAGGGCGGCCGCCGGATTGTGGCCGAGGACCCGGTCCTTTGCCACAAGGGTGGTTGTCAAGGCCTCGCTGTACTTGAAGAAGAGGGAGTCGTGCCCCACGCAGAGCCCCACCACGATATTGAAATCGGTGTTTTCCCGGTTGAGTATGGCCGCCTGGACAAGGGGGTTGCACATCGATTCGAACCGGCCTATGAGGATTTTTTCCTCATCCCTGATTCCCAGGGTTTCCTTGGGTGTGGCCCCTGCCTTGCACACCACAGACACCACCTCAAAACCCTGGGCCTCCAGGATATCCGTCAGGGCCCTTGCCTCCTTGTATAGCCCGGCGCAGAATGCGATGCCCAGCTTCTCATAACCCATTTTCTCTGCAAACTCACATATCTCCTGGACCCTCGGTTTGACGGGATGAAACACGTAGGGCTGGATATCTCTGTCGGCATAGCATTCTGCCTCCTGAATGGATGCCATCCTGGCAAACTGCTTAAGTTCGGGTTTCTGGTATTTTAGGGTAACTTCTTTGATCAGATCCGTGTAGTTCCTGGTGGGGCAGAACTCCGGTCCCCTTCCATTCTCTTGAATACAGATTCGGTCCTTGAGAGAACACTTGGCGCACTGAGGTCTTTTCCGTTGTTTCATGATCGTTCCTTTTCCGTGGTTAACAGGTTCATTGCTCTGAGATCAGCGGATCATAACAGAAACTATCTCGGATTTAAAGGGCCGTTTGTTGATAAACCCAGGAGAGAGAAAGCCCCAGTTTTCCCTTGACAGGACAGCTCACCTTCATGGTATGTATTGCGGCGATCGATTTCAGATTAAGTCCTGCGGGAGATGCTTTCCTCCGGAACAGTCAATTTGTCGAAAAATAACAGATAACGGAACAGCCAATGGAACTTACACAGGAACAGATAGATTATTGCATGGAGTGCGGAGTCTGTACTGGAAGCTGCCCTGTAAGCCGGGTACTGCCCCAGTTTTCACCGAGACAGATGATCAAGCGGGCAATGGAGGAACCGGATGGTGATCTCACCCGGGCCAGGGAAATATGGGCATGCCTGACCTGCCAGCGTTGCAGCACCAGGTGTCCGGTGGCAATCGATTTTCCGGAATTTATCCGCTCATACCGGCAGAAGGCCCGGGGCCGCGGAAATATCCCCCTGGAGAGCCATCACGGGATGATGCAGAGCATCGCGCAGATCCAGATGGGTGAGACGCAACAACAGCGCACTTCATGGGCCAAGGGTGCGGGTGAGTTTGCCGAAAAGGGAGACTACTTCTACTTCGTCGGGTGCCTCCCCTATTTCGAGGTGATCTTCAGTTATCTTAACATCTCTCCCATTAAAAGCGCCCGTGGCGTACTCGCCCTTTTGAACAGGATGGGGATTACTCCGGTTATCAGTAATGATGAACGATGCTGCGGACACGACGCCCTGTGGAGTGGAAATGAGGCGACCTTCCTCCACCTGGCCGAGCGCAATCTGGAGATCATTAAGTCCTCCGGGGCCAGGACGGTTATCTTCAGTTGTCCCGAGGGTTACACCACCTTCAAGGACTACTACCCGAAGTACCTGGGTGATCTGCCCTTTGAAGTGATCCATATGACCGAACTTCTGGCCCGTGAACTGCCGGAGGCGAATCTGTCTTTCCGTCCGTCTGACAATGGGGCCATTACCTATCACGATCCCTGCCGTCTCGGGAGGGGGTCAGGTCTCTATGAAGAGCCCCGTGAACTCCTTGGGCTCATCCCCGAGGCAAGGCTTCTTGAAATGGGCCGCAACAGGGAGAACTCCCTGTGCTGCGGCACGAGCGCATGGATGGAGTGTTCGAACTGTTCAAAGGCCATGCGGATTGAGAGGCTTAACGAGGCCATTCAGACAGGGGCAAAGACCCTCATAACGGCCTGCCCCAAGTGCCAGATTCACCTGACCTGCGCCCAGGGCACCGCGGAGATGGATCTGCGGGTGACCGATCTGTACGCCTATCTCTTGGACAGACTGGATAAGGCTGAATGAACATAAACCCTCCCGCTTCCCATGTCCGCGGGAGGGTTCCACATAACAGACAGGATGTTATTTTGATCTGAGAAAGGCCTTCACAAGTCTGAGCCACTGGGTTTCTTCCAGTTCCTCTGATATATCCTCAACGGAGATCCCACCGTCGGCGGCAATATTCAGATCATCATTGGCCATTGAAAAGAGCCTTTCCTTCTCTTCACTGGTGAAGGTATGGGCCTCTTCGCCGTAGTAGAGGTCCTTAAGGTTTTTCCGGAGCCTGGTAGGTTCAACAATGGCGAACCACCCTTCCTCATAGGGAGAGGCATTCACGAGCTCGGGATGGTCCAGCAGCCTGTCGTTAATCCGGGTGACAACACCGTCAACGGGGGAGAGTATCCCCGCGCTTTTCCCGTTCCGTCTTACACCAAATCCCGCCTCGCCCTGTTTGAGTTCGTGCCCTATTCCCGGCATTTCTATGCCGCTGAGCTTACCTATAAGCCTCCGCGCAAAATCGTCAAGGCCCACTCTCACACGGCCACCGTACTCAGGCCTGGCCCAGGTATGACCTTCGTGGTAGTAGAATCCGTCTGCCACCTCAAAACCGGCCACCTGTACAGAAGCCGAGACAGCCATAGGTTCTGACTGCAGGCGTTGCTGCATCATCCGGTCAAAAGAACAGGTGCCGCACTCATATGCGTTGGGACATAGCTTGCGGCCTATCTCCCCTGTAATCATATACCGGCATTTCCTGCTTGAGGCTGGAAGCATCATCATCTTTTCCACCCATGTGGCCGTGAATTTGTCCGGCTGAGCCTCCGCGGGTTTCGCTACCATACTCTCCTTCTGACGGGCGACCTTTGTCTGCATGGCATGGTCGTACACACAGGTGGGACAGTCATAGTTATTATCGCACAGCTTGTAGGAAACTACCCCTGCCTCCATCCATACGCACTTCTTCTTTCCCGGCGGAACGATCTTCATCGATTGAACCTTTCCTTTTCCTGGCATTTTCTCACCCTCCTGATGGTTTGTAGAGTTATAAAAGATCCTCTTATCTCCTGTGGTTTTGCTGTTTATAAAGCAAAGGCCGTGCCAACCTGGACCTGGCAGGAAAAAGACGTTTTAACTGGTTGATTCAACGGGAGATATTAATTCTGAACTTCTCAGTGAGCCACTCTTGTGGCGATAAGTCGGTATGCCTAAAATCCCCACATAAATAGATCCCTTTATAGCTCATGTGGACCCTACCTGCTGATTTTGCAGTATCTTTTCAGAAGTGGTGGAAATAGTGACATGTGTCTAATTTTGCGGCACATATAGGTTGGGCTCCACCCGGCACTTCTCCAGATGCCACCTGAAAAGCTCGAAGCAGGTGGGACAGAAATCTGATCGCTTGAGATCGGTATCGTTGATCCTGGTGGAACTGTACATGACGCATCGTCGATTCCTGCAGTGGGTAAGGCCGAGGCTGTGCCCTAACTCGTGCATGGCGGTCTTTCCGATTCGAGCCATGAATAGATCACGATCCGGGTCGTGCCCGTAGAACTCTGGCCGCAGCCTGTACGTGGAGATCAGCGCGCACGGTCCTCCCACCTGGGCCAGGCCAAAAACATACTTGAGGATCGGGACAAAGAGGTCCACCTGGGTGACGGCAAGGAGTCTGATGCAATCATGGGGAAACTGCATAAGACGCTTCAGGATAACCTTTGAGTTATACTGCCCCCTTTTTTCATCAAAGGCATAGGCTGGAATGTCCATTTCGGGGATTATTGTGTACGGCATACAGGATCGGGTGGAAATATGCTCGGCCACGTGCCTTATAACGGTGCTGTCCATGGCACCCAGACCGCACACGGCAAGGGATCTGAAAAGGGCGGGCCTACCCCTTTGTGATTCCATATCTTTCTATCTTGTTGTACAGGGTCTGACGATCAATACCCAGATCCCGTGCTGCCCTGCTGATGTTCCAGTCGGCATCCTCCAGGACTCTTTTGATATGTATTTTTTCCATGGCCCTCAATGACTTGGGCAGTTTTTCCACCATGGACTCCCTCCCCTTGAAAGGCAGGTCCGCCGCTACGATCTCCCTTTCTCCTCCAATCACCAGGGCCCTCTCTATAACGTTTTCCAGCTCCCTGACATTTCCCGGCCAGTCGTACTCCACCAGCAGTTTCATTGCCGATGGGGCGATCCTGACCTCATCCCTGTTCAACTCCAGGCAGCATTTCCTCACGGAGGCCCTTGCCAGCAGGGGGATATCCTCCTTTCTTTCTCTCAGTGGAGGCACATGTATCGAGATCACGTTCAGCCGGTAAAAGAGATCTTTGCGGAACCTGTTTTCAGCTATGGCCCTTTCCAGGTCCCTGTTGGTTGCGGCCAGGATGCGCACATCCACCTTTATGGATTCCTCGCTCCCGAGGCGGGTCAGTTCCTTCTGCTGAAGGACCCTCAGCAGGTCCACCTGGGTCTTAAGACTGATATCCCCGATTTCATCTAAGAAAAGGGTCCCTCCATGGGCCATCTCAAAACGCCCCCTCCTGGTATGTTCCGCACCAGTAAAGGCCCCCTTTTCATAACCGAAGAGTTCGCTCTCAAGGAGCGATTCGGGCAGTGCCCCACAGTTCACGGTGATCAGCGGCATGTAGCAGCGCCCGCTGTTCCCATGGATGGCCTGGGCGATCAGCTCTTTGCCGGTACCGCTCTCACCGGTAATAAGGACGGTGGAATCTGTGGGAGCCACCTTCCTGATCATCTCAAAAATCCGCTGCATGGCATCGCTTTTGCCTATGATCTCATCAAACTGGTCCCGTTTTTCCAACTGCTTCCGCAGCAGGATGTTTTCCAGGACCAATTCCTTATGCTTTACTATTTTTTTAATGAGGATCTCTATCTCATCGGGATCAAAGGGCTTTACCAGATAGTCAAAGGCCCCCTCCTTCATGGCCTGGACCGCGGTATCTACCGTGGCATAGGCGGTCATCATGAGGATTTCAGCCTCAGGTCTCACCTCTTTCAGGTGCTTGAGAGTTTCAAGGCCGTCCATGCCCGGCATCTTGAGATCCAGTAAGATGATCTCCCACGGGTCATCCCTGACCATGTCTATGGCCTCCTGCCCCCCGGCAGCCAGTCCAACCTCATAACCGTCCTCTTTTAACCAGTCATTCAAACTTTCCCGCATGGCTTCTTCATCATCAACAACAAGAATACGGGGCATCTTAGACATTTTCACCTCCACCTTGATATTTCGTGGTATCAGCCGTCATGGTGTGAAAGGGCACCTCCCATCATGCTTGAACCTTGGCTTGGGGCGTACCCACACCCCTTTGGTCATTGGGCCTTTTTTCCACGGGAAGAAACACCCTGAAGGTGCTCCCCTTCCCCGGCTCACTCTCCACCTGAATGGTGCCGTTGTGGTTTGTGATGATCCCGTACACCACTGACAGGCCCAGGCCAACGCCCTTTCCCTCCTCTTTGGTTGTGAAGAAGGGCTCAAAAATACTCTTCTGATCCTCCTCCAGGATCCCATATCCGGTATCTGAGATGGCGATCTCTAAAAAACCCTTCTTTTCCGACAACCCGACCCGTATGGACAGAACGCCCCCACCTTCCATGGCCTCTGAGGCATTGCTTATGAGGTTCAACAGGACCTGCTGGATCTGCCTGAAATCGCACCTCACCATGGGCAGGTTCGGGGCTATCTCGCTCCTCCACACGATCCCTTTCAACTCCAGGTCGTGAGAGGTGAGGACCAGGGTACGATGAACGATCTCATCGATCTTCTGCGGCTTGATTGCTTTCCTTGTCTGCCGGGAAAAGGCGAGGAGATTCTTCACGATCTCTCCGCACCTACTCATCTCCGATGCCATAGTATCCAGGTATCGTGAGATATCGCCCACCCTGTCCCCGGAGAACCTGCCCTTTTTCACAAGCTTCATCATCAGTTTCACGTAGGTCAGCACTGCCGCTATGGGGTTGTTTATCTCATGGGCAATGGTTGCGGACAGTTTACCAAGTGAGGCAAGCTTTTCTGAGCGGATCACCTGTTCCTGGGCCTCCTTGAGTTCCTGGTAGGCCCTGTTTGCCCCCTGGTACAAGATGGCGTTGCGCACGGCCATGCCTATCTGGTTGCCGATGGCGGTGAGGAAGTCCACATAATCCTCGGAAAATTTGAACCGAGAGCGGGTACATACGCACATTACCCCCACTGGATCCCCCTTCAGGACAAGGGGGATATAGACCGTGGACTGGATACCCTCCTTTACAAAGGAGTCCACATACGGGGCCGTTGAGCGGAGGGTGTTATCCACAATTCGGGCTTCACAGGTAAGAACGGTCTTTCCCAGGAGACCGTCTCCCACCTGGCGGGATTTCATATGCTCCTTTTCAATGAATTCCGGTGAAAATCCCCTGTGAGCCGCAAGATGAAGGATTTCTCCATCTTCGTCCAGAAGATAGATTCGGACACAGTCAGGTCCCAGGACCTCGAGCATCTTGTCGATGGTCCTGTCAAGGACCTCGTTCAGGTCAAGGCTGCTGCTTACCGTCACGGAAATGGCGTTGAGTGCGGCGAGCCTGATGTTCTGTCTTTTCACCTGTTCCTGGGCGCTTTTCCTCTCCGTTACATCCCTTATGATCATTACATAGCCGATAACCTGGCCGATTACATCGAAAATCACACTGGATGTGATCACAGCATCAAAGGGACGGTCTCTTTTACCCATGAGACGGGTTTCAAACTCCGTGACAAAGCCTTCCCTGAAAAGCGTCCTCTGAAACAGGTGGAGATCTTTACGGTTTTCAAAGAGATCCATGGCAGTGCCCTGGGAAAGAAGCTCATTCTTGGACCTGTATCCCAGGATATGGAGTCCCGCCTGATTGATCTCCAGGATCCTTCCCCTGGGATCCGTGTGGATGATAGCATCAAGGGAACGCTCAAATATGGTCCGGTATCTCTCCTCTGATTTTTCCAGCTCCCTCAGCCGTTCGTTGAGTATACCCTCCAGGTTGCCCGACATCCTCTTCAGTTCCTCTTTCAGACGCTCCTTGACCGTGATATCTGTAGCGGTTTCCAGGACATAGGCGATCCTGCCCCCCTCATTCATAACGGGCGTGGCCTTTGTCAGCATCTGGGCGATCCTGCCGTCCTTCATTACAACGGTCTCTTCGCTCGTATGCGGCTGACCGTCCCTGAAGGTCTTTTCTAGCAGACAGTCTCTGCATTTTCTGTCTCTCTTCTTCCAGACCTCATAACAGAAAGCATCCTGCTGCATTCCGAACTCATTCCTGAAAAGGTTGTTGGCCATGATGATCTGATAGTTACTGTTAATGCCAATAACATAGTCGGTGACACTATCGAGAAGGGCCTGATACTTTGTTTCCGATTCCCTGCGCCTTTCTCTCTCGCACCTGAGACTCTCGTGGGCCTGCTCTATCTTGCACATGAGGAGTTCCGGGTCCAGGGGCCTGGCCAGACATCCGAAGGCTCCTGCCCTGATACCTTCGGCGGCCTCACGGCCCGACCCGTGGTCCGTGAGCAGGATAACCTCTGTATCCTGGTCTTTTTTCTTAATCTTTCCGAGGAGTTCAACCCAGTCTGTTCCTGATATCCTGGTGTCCAGGACCACCACGTCCACGGGCTCCTCATCCAGAACGCTTATGCAGTCATCACCATCCGACGTCTCAAGGGAAACCATACCCCTGTCGGCAAGATCTCCTTGAATGAACTTACGGAAGTCCTCGTCGTCATGGACAAAAAGGACGGTGGCCTCTTCAATGCTCATAGGACTTAACCCCCAGATGTTGCGATCCGCAGAATCGTTCAGTTCCTCAGCCCAAGGATCTGGATAGGATTACATCATAAAGGTAGTGGCCGATCAAGGGAAATGATGGCGCAAATACCTCTTGACAAAAAAACGCGATTTCTAATATAAAGCCGAATCGCTGTTACAACCTTTCATGCTCTTCCTCCCATTATGAAAGGTAAGGTTTTTTATTGATTATCATTGCCTGTTGATGCAAAAGACTCAAGGCATCCATGAGGAGTCAAAAATGAAGTCAGAACAAGGCCTGAAGGTCGAGGGATCTGTGATGGTTGTTGGCGGAGGTATTGCCGGGATGCAGTCGGCCCTGGACCTGGCGGATTCGGGTTTTTACGTTCACC
>DREN01000473.1 GCA_011051075.1 Deltaproteobacteria bacterium
AGGTTACATAAGCGGCCAGAAAGAAGCCTAATTTGTTTAAAATGCTGGGTTAGTCGAGTAGACCGGGGCCTCCCACGGCTACAGACTGAAGTTTGTTTTCTCCGTTTGCCGCCTGGTTTCCCGGCGGTGCCACTTTATCTCAGCCATACCTTCGGTTGTTACCCGGCCCCTCTCAGAACCGGACAAGCGGATTTCCCATACATCCGGCTCTTCGGTTAACCATTCAGATTATATGCATGCAGGTTATCCACCTAAACCACTTAGGTGAGAAGGTGAATTCCATGGAGACGGGCTTTCCATAAGCACAACTTATGAATGCCATAAAAAAAAAGAAATTGACATATCTCTCCCCGCGGGCAAGGATTTCCAAAGCAGCTCAGCCCGTCTTTAATCCCTCGCAGTCCGGTGTTAGCGACGATCGGCTGACCCCTTTAAACCCCTGCTTCAGGATCAGGCATTACCGCGCCCTGGATTACGGCCCTTCGGGTTTTTCAGGGAGGAGAGTTTAAACGGTTTTCTTACAGGAAGAGAGGAGAAGCTATTATGAAAGACATGAGAGATTTTATCGCCGCAGGTGAAAAAGAAGGACTTTGCAAGCGGATTACCGCTGAAGTGGACTGGAATCTGGAGCTGTCCCATATTGCAAAGCTCAACGAAGAGGCCGAGGGTCCTGCCCTTCTCTTTGAAAATGTGAAGGACTACGACACACCGGTCATCACCAGCGTCTGCACCACAACCCGCAGGCTTGCCCTCATCATGGGTCTGCCCCTGGAATCCACCCTGGTGGATCTGTACAAGGAGTGGGCCAAGTTAGGCGAAAACCTGATTCAACCCAAGATGGTAGATTCAGCGGATGCCCCCTGTAAGCAGAACATCCTTACGGGTGACGAGATCGATCTGTACAAGTTCCCCGTCCCCCAGTGGTATCCCCTGGACGGCGGGCGCTACATCGGCACGGCCCACTTCATTATCAGCAAAGACCCGGAGACCGGATGGGTCAACCTGGGGACTTACCGGAGCCAGCTCCTTGGCAAAGACAAGATGGGGACCCAGTTCATCAAGGGAAAACACGCAGACATCATGCTCAAGAAGTATCAGGCCATGGGAAAGCCCATGCCCGTGGCATCTGTTATCGGGTGCGATCCCATCCTCTTTATCCTGGGCGCGGCCCGGGTATCTGCCTTCACCTCGGAGTATGACGTGGCAGGGGCCCTGAGGGGGGAGGCGGTGGAAGTGGTCAAAGGGGAAACAGTGGATCTACCCATCCCGGCCCATGCGGAGATCGTGATCGAGGGCGAGGTTGACGCGGAGAAGTTCATGGAGGAAGGCCCCTTTGGTGAATACACCGGCTATTACTCCGGGGTGGGGACCGATCCCAGAAACTTCATCGATGTCAAATGCGTGACCCACAGGGACAACCCCATAATGTGGGGGACCACCGTGGGACGAGCCGTCACCGATACCCACATGACCATGGCCCTCTCCTACGGCGCCACCCTGTGGCAGCAGTTGTTAGCCATGAAGATACCGGGCCTGAAGGCGGTCTACTGCCCGCCGGAAGCATCGGGCAGGTTCCTGGCCATCATATCGATCAAGCAGATGTACCCGGGGCATGCTGACCAGGTCCTTACCGCTGCAATCTCCACTGAGATGGGGGCCTATGGCCTCAAGACGGTCATAGTCGTGGATGAAGACATAGACCCGTGGGATATCCCAAGGGTGCTGTACGCCCTGAGTTTCAGGTTCCAGCCCAACAGGAGCCAGGTGATCAAACGTGGTCGATCCACCCCGCTGGATCCCTCCCTCCCCATCAACGCAAGGGAAATAACCGGCAGGCTCCTCCTGGATGCCACCATACCCTATGACTGGAAGGACAAACCGATCCCCATTGAACTTGATCCCACCATGGTGGAGAAGGTAAAGGGCAGATGGGCTGAATTGGGGCTTGCGTGATAGAGCAGGCCTTTTAAGATGAACGGGAGAGGATGATCTGGAGGCGGTGATGAAGATTGTCGTGATTGGCATGCTTGATGAGAGGGAAGATGGCCTCTCTCTGCTCAAAAGCCGAATTGAGCAGAGGGGCCATGACCCCATCCTTATTGATATAACCATAGGCACAGGGGCCATTGCTCCTTCCCTGAAGGCCCATATCACCAATGAAGAGGTGGCCAAGGCCGGAGGAACAACCATAGGTGAGATCAGGGAGGTGCTGACCAGGGAGAGGGACAGGGCCACCTCAATGATGGCAGATGGGTTGGCCCGGAAGGTCCTGGAGTGTTATAAGTCAGGTCGCCTGGACGGCATAATCGCAGTTGGCGGCATGACCGGGACCTTCCTCTCCCTCACCGCCATGAAGGCCCTCCCTTTTGGCGTACCCAAGGTCCTCATATCGAGCACAGTGGCAATGCCCGCCTATGCCCGCAGGCTGTCGGAGTACCTGGGATTGCGGGATATAACGGTCATGAACACCGTGGTTGACACGGTGGGCCTGAACCCCCTGGTAAGACGTTTGATGATAAACGGGGCCGGGGCCATATGCGGGATGGTGGAGGGGATCGAGCCGATCAAGAAGGAGACCAGACCGTCCGTTGCGCTCACCGAGTTCGGTTTCTGCGACCAGTGCGCCCACTATGTGAGGGAAGGGCTGGAAAAGTTGAACTGTAATCCCATCTCCTTCCATGCCACAGGACTTGGAGACAGGGCGGCCGAAGACCTGGTGGGTCAGGGGCTGCTGGACGCCTTTATCGACCTGGTTCCTGCCAGCCTGGGCGAGCATATCCTGGGCGGGAACCGTGATGCGGGGCCGAACAGGCTGGAGGCCGCCGTAAGCCAGGCCATTCCCTACATCCTCACCCCGTGCGGGTTTGATATGCTGAGCTGCGGTCCCATTGAAAGACGGGACAAGGATGATCCCCTGTGGGTCTCCCGCAAACTGGCCGACAGGAAGCTCCTGTTGCAGGATGCCATGAGGGTCCAGGCAAGGACAACCGCGGAAGAGATGTCACAGGTTGCGAGGGTGGTGGCTGAAAAGCTGAACAAACATAGAGAAAAGAGCCTGGTGAAGTTCCTCATACCCACCAGGGGTTTTTCGTCTCTCAGCGGGGAGGGGGCTGTTCTTTATGACCCTGAAGCGGACAGGGCCTTTGTGGATGAACTGAGAAAAAGACTTGACCCAGAGATCAGGATTGTAGAGATTGAGGTCCACATAAACACGCCTGAGTTTGCCAGGGCCGTTGTTGAGGCACTGGAGGACAGCCTCAGGCGTCAGGCAGAGCAGAAATAACAGGCCCCTTGAGGCCAGAAGGATATGGAATGGCCATATTTACCGACTCAGACAGGTTCTGGAATCCCCTTCTTGAGACCCTTCCGAGAGAGAAGCTCCGAGAGCTCCAGATCAGGAAGTTCAGGCGGATAATGAAATGGGCCCATGATCATTCAAAATTCCATCGCCAGCTCTATGATAAGGCGGGCGTGGAGCCCGGGGATATCAAGACCATGGAGGATATCTCCAGGGTGCCCAAGGTGGAGAAGAGCATGATGCGGGGCATCCAGAAGAAGGAGCCCTACCCCTACGGTGACATGCTCTGCGTTCCGCTTGAGGAGATTACGGCCTTCAGACAGACCAGCGGCACCACGGGCCAGCCCGTTTACCAGCCCGATACGTGGCAGGACTGGGAATGGTGGGCTGAAGCCTGGGCCTATATACTCTACGCCCAGGGCTACAGGAGATCCGACAGGGTATTCATACCCTTCGGCTATAACATCTTCGTGGCATTCTGGGCCGGCCATTACGGGGCTGAAAAATTGGGCTGTGAAGTGGTCCCTGGAGGTGTTCTCAACACCGAGGCCCGTATTCTCAAGATGCAGGAGCTCAAGGCAACCGCCACCATGGCCACCCCCACCTACATCCTTGGCATGGCGGACACTGCAAGAAAAAAACTGGGCCTTGATCCTGCCAAAGACCTCAACATCCAGAGGATTACCTGTGCCGGCGAGCCTGGCGCCAGTATCCCGGCAACCAAAAAGAGGATGGAGGAGGCCTGGGGCGCCCGGGTGTACGATCATATAGGGGCCACCGAGATAGGGGCCTGGAGTTACGAGTGCCTGGAACAGCCCGGAGGACTGCACGTAAATGAAGGGCTTTTCCTGGTGGAGATCGAGGATGTAGAGACAGGGGAGATCATCGAGGAGCCAAACAGGCAGGGAAAAATGGTCATTACGGCCTTTGACCGGATCGCTCAACCGTGCATCCGGTTTGATTCCAAGGACATTATCGAATGGCACGAACAGGACTGCGCCTGCGGCCGGACCTTCCGCATGATTAAAGGGGGGGTAGTGGGCCGCGCAGACGATATCACCAAGGTAAAGGGTGTGCTCCTGGCTCCCACGGCAATAGAAGAGGTGGTCAGGGGCCTTCCTGAACTGGGTGACGAATACGAGGTGGTGGTGACCAAGAAGGGGGATACCGATGATATCTCCCTGAAGGTGGAACTGCAGCCCGGGGCAGAGGGTCTCAGGGAAGAGGTCCTGGGAAAACTCAGCGATCAGTTGAGGCTTAAGACGAACCTTCGGTACAATATCTCATTTCACGCCTACGGTTCCCTCCCCAGGTATGATGTCAAGGCCAAGAGGTTCAAGGACCTCCGCAAGGCCCATTAGAGAGGTATTTAGAGATGGCTGACATGGATCTTAAAGAGATAAGCAGGATGATTCAAGAAATCGAGGATGCGGCAAAGGGATTGATTGACAAGGCCCAGGGGATCCAGGCCATCCTTCGCAATGCCGACAGGATACTGGCAAGCGCCAAGATGCTCAAGATCAACGTAAGCGATCTGGTCTCCTGAGATTCTCCATGCCTGGCGGACAGGAAGGGGTTGTATGACAGAACGGATTGTTATCGGTATTTCAGGCGCAAGCGGCGTCATCTATGGGGTGAAGCTCCTTAACCTGCTTTCCCAGATGAGCGTGGAGACCCATCTGATCATATCAGAGGCGGGAAAGAGGAACATTGAAATCGAGACGGAGTATGAGCCGGACCAGGTGGCTGCCATGGCCGACTATGTCTATGATGACAGGGATGTGGGTGCCTCCCTTGCAAGCGGTTCATTTCTCACCAGCGCCATGGTGGTTGCGCCCTGCACCATAAAGACCCTTTCAGGCATTGCCAACTCCTACACCAGTAACCTCCTTGTGAGGGCCGCAGACGTGACCCTCAAGGAAAAACGAAAGCTGGTCCTTGTGGTAAGAGAAACACCGCTTCACAAGGGGCATCTCAGGCTCATGACCATGGCCGCTGACATGGGTGCCCACATCCTTCCCCCTGTACCCTCCTTTTATCATCAGCCAAAAACCATCGACGACATTATAAATCAGACCATTGGAAAGATATTTGACTACCTCTCCATAAGGCACGATCTTTTCAAGAGATGGCAGGGATAACAGGTTCATCAGAGCTTGCGCTTGCCACTCCAGGTATCGCGCCTGCCACATCCCCCCCTTCTGGTCCCGGGCCGGGATGTCAATCCTGACCCGACCTCTTAGCGTGAGCCCCCCGGGCCTTGATACCTGCCCTGAATTTCTCCCAGAAGTCCCTGTCCGCATCCTGCCAGGCGGCCCCCCATCTCTTTTCGAAGTAGGAGGTGGGCAGTCTCTCCTGCCAGGGACCCCAGGTATTCCGCCCCTTCTCCTTTGCCTTCAGGATGTCACTGAGAAAGGCGGCGATATTGGGGATCTCCTCTTTGGGCAGATAAGAGGCGGCCCCCTCTTTGATGGACCTAACCAGGTTGTCCGGGGTAAAGGCATGGGCGGTGAGCATAACCGCTGTTATCTTCTTCCTGTTTGCAATTTCCAACAGGCCGTAGCCGTTGACCCCCATGATATCAAGGACCGCCACATCAAAGTCCCTGGTCTCCAGCAGCTCCCTGGCCTCATCAAAGGTGGATGCCCTCGCCACCTCACACATCTCCAGAAACTCTTCCAATATGTCCAGGATATCCGATTCGTCATCTACGATGAGAATCTTCTTCCCGTTCAGCAGTGTGCTGTCTGACATTATAATGACTCCTTCATCAAGTTGAAAAACCGTCTTATCCCGGGATCTTGATCCGTTTCATGGCCTGCTCCATCAAAAGCTGATAGCCGCTCTTCTTTCCAATGAGAGGCCCCTTCTTACGCTGGCTCCAGACGGTCTCGGGGCGGGCCTGTACAATGAAGATACTCTCCGGATACGAGAAATCCCTGTCAACGGCCCACTCAATATCCATGGCACGACCGTAGTGGGTTTCTATCCCCTTGGCTATTCTTACCAGTTCCTTTATCTCCTCATCTTCAAGACAGCACTTAGACTGCATATCCTCCTCAACATCCACGTTTATCACCTCTCCACCCACCGGATCATGGACACATTGTATATGTTTTACAGATATGGTCCTCTCGCTTGTCTCCATGACAACCTTATCCACGACAAACTTATCGGGATTCACAGATCCTGAGACCACGGTCTCCCCCAGGCCCCAGCTACCCTCGATGACCACCTTTGAGGGATCCCCGTTTGTGGGGTTCAGGGTGAACATCACGCCTGCTGATCTGGAATTAACCATTTTCTGCACCCCCACGCTGATCAGCACCTTTTCGTGGGGAAAGTTATTCTTGTTCCTGTAATCGATGGCACGCGGCGTGTAAAGGCTGGCCCAGCATTTACGGACGCTGCTGAGTATATCCTCTGTCCCCACGACCCAGAGGTATGTGTCCTGCTGCCCGGCAAAGCTTGCCGTGGGCAGGTCCTCGGCCGTTGCGCTGGATCTGACAGCCACCGGAACATCTTTGACAGCGCATTTCCCGCAAAGCTCCAAATAGGCCTTTTCTATGGCCGACTTTACCTGGTCGTTCATGGAAGTACTGTTGATAAGGCCCTGTATCTGTGAACTGGCACTGTTAAGGGCGTCCACGTCATCGGGCTTGAGGTTGGAAAGGATCTCATATATTTTATCCTTAATTCCGGTCTCGGTTATGAAATTAAGGTAACTGTCGGTAGTCACGGCAAAGCCCGGTGGGACCCGAATCCCGGCCTTGATCATCTCCCCCAGGCTGGCGTTTTTGCCACCCACCCGGGGGAGAGAGGTCTTGTCCAGCACTTCAAAATGCAAAATATATTCCATCTGTTCCTCCGTGGAGATTCTGACCGTCCCCGGCCCGAAATCCCGTGTGTGGCCCCGACTGAACCCGCTGCACCACAGGGCAGCGGGTTCAGGGGAGAGACAAGCGCGTGGTTCAAGGGAGGACCGGGGAGGGTATCCGGATTATCAGGCCCTCTCTAAAATGGTGACCACCCCTGTATCGCCATCAACCCTAACGGTATCCCCGGTCTTGATGACCGATGTGGAAATACCGGTGCCCGTAACAGAGGGAACCCCATACTCCCTGCACACGATGGCCGCATGGCTGGTCAGTCCGCCAATGTCTGTAATCGCGGCCTTGATCTTGGTAAAAACCGGGGCCCAGGAAGGATTGGTAGTGGGGCAGACCATGATTTCACCCGGTTCCAGGTCCACAATCTCGTCAAGCCGTTTAAGCACACGGACCTTACCTTCCACAACCCCTGCGGAAGAGGCAAATCCTTTGAGCTCGGACACATCTTCAGCGCTCACCTCTCCCATGCCTTTGAGCCATTCCTTGACCTTGTCGGTGGTAACACCCCACAGCATGATGGTAAAGGGTTCTGCCACCTCCTCGGGCGGGACACCAAGGGCCGGGCTCGGCATCCAGTCACTCGCCGCCTTCAAGATCTTCTTCCGTTTATCCGCCTTTGCCTTGTAATAATCGCCCCTCATGGGTATATCCACGCCAAGGGCCCATCCGGTGGCAAGTTCCGTGAGGATCTCGGGGATCTCGTACCGGTTGAACATGAATATATCATCCACCTCGTTCAGTATGCCGTTATTGACCAGGAGGGTTCCAAACTTCCTTACCTTGCTGAACCATATGGTGTGGAACCAGTGTTCCACCCAGAAGAGATGATCCTCGGCATATTTGTATATGGTCCTGACCGTATTATGGGCGTCGTCAAAGGCCTTTCTGTCCTCCTCGTTCTGGATCAGTTCCCGGTACTTGGCAACGGTTTCGTCCCGTTCCCTGTCCACCTCATCCAGGGCCCTCTCAATGGTCTCTCCATTTTCAAGTCGTTCCACATAGCTTTTGATATAGCTGTATGGAATATCCAGGTGGTCGATCCAGCTCCCCTCATAGTGAAACCATCCGCTCCCGCAGGACACGTAAAACCAGGGGTCTTTTGCCTTGTCAAAGGCCTCAAGCCACTCCTTCCCTGCCGGGGTCTTCTCAAGCTCAGCTATCTTCTCTGCTGCGCCCGCCTCCCTCTTCAGGATATCTGCCACGCCGTCGAGAGAGATCGCCAGTCTGGACAACTGGCACAGCTCTTCTTCGGGACGGAACATGGACACGTAAGCCCCGGCCACCATCTTTCCGATAGCGCTTTCGCTTATTCCGGGGAACAGCTTCCGGGACACGTCCCCGAACATCAGGTAGGCTAAGTATGTCAGGTTAAGCATCTCAAAGTGGTACTGCCAACCCTTGAACATCTGGTTCACGAGTTTGTCGAATGATTCGATCAGGTCATAAGAGACATAGCAGCCTGTTGGTGCCGGGAGCACCTGGTCTTCGGGGACATATTTCGGCATTTCTTTCGGGATTTCCAGTCCCTTCATCTCTTCACCAAGGGCCTTGAACTTGGTGAGCCATTTGTCCCACAACTCGTTGTAATGCTCGAACACGTAAAACACCCGTTTTTCAAACAGGGCGGCCTTCTCACCGATTATCTCATCAGGAGGGGGAGCGATGGCGCAGATGTACATGTACGGCCCAACCATTCTCTGAGCAATCCCCTGGGCCGGAGGAATGCAGAAGACCCGTGTAGTATACTGGGAAAGTGCGATCTGCCATGCCTCCTGAAACAGGAGGTCCAGGGGCGGCATGGGTTCTGGCGCATGGATCTTGTCCTGGTACCAGAACTGACTGCTTTCCCACTCCCCCCTCTCCTTGGAAAAGAGATAATGTGATGGATACATCTCCTCCCAGCCCTCAAGTTCCTCCGGGACCTCTACCTCGTGCGGATCTGGAAACCTTCCTTCATTGGTATCTGCCATCTTTATCCTCCCTTTCTGTTTAAGGTTCTTGGTTGACGGGTTTAAACACAAAATCAGGGAAAGAAATCGGTGAGATATACGTAAAGGGTGCCATCCTGTTTTTCAACCAACTGCTATGGTAATGGGGGAATAAGAGTGGTTCACTCTTCATTCTATGACCGGAAATACTCTTCCATTAAATATTCCTTGTCAAATCCTTTTTTCTTATGATACTTATAACCTCTGATTATGGATTGTTTTAAACAATAAATTTTGCTTCAGAGGGCGATTCGGACGCAGGACTTCCCGCCTGATATGAGTGATATCAGATGCTGAACTTCAATCAACTCAGGACCTTCTGTGTGGCAGCCAGACATGGGAGCTTTACTGCTGCAGCGAGAAAGCTCTACGTCACCCAACCCGCCGTGACCTCGCAGATTAAACTCCTCGAGGAACAGTGCGGCCTGAAGCTGTTCAAGAAGATGGGCCGAAAGGTGTATCTCACCGATGAAGGCAAGACCCTGTACGAGTACGTGCACAAGGTCTTTGATTATGAAAAGGAGATAGAGGATGTGATGGAGGAGATGCGGGAACTGAAACGCGGTGTGCTCAGGCTGGGCACGACCAAGACCTATGCCCGCTACTTCATGCCCCTCATGATCACCGGTTTTCGAGAGACCTATCCCCAGATACAGATCCACCTGGATGAGGGCAGCTCCAAGGACATGACCCTCAGCCTCCTGGATTTTCAGAACGAAATAGCGATTATTGCCAAGGCAGTGGACCATCCCCGCATCTGTTTTTTTCCATTCGGTGAAGAGGAGGTGGTTCTTATTGCCGCGCCTGATCATCATCTCACAAACGAAACCCCTGTCACCTTTGACAGCATCTCAAGAGAGCCGATCATAATGAAGGAGACAGGCTCGGGAACCCGCAGGCTCGTAAATAATATCTTTGCAATGAACAACTGTTCGCCCTTTGTGCTCATGGAGACCGGCAACACCGAGTTCATTAAGCAACTGGTCCAGAGGGGCGACGGCATTTCGTTTCTGGTGAGAGAGGCGGTGGCCGTGGAAGTCAGGGAGGGACGTCTGACCACCCTGCCCCTGGAGGGGCATCGGCTAAGGCTGGATATGAGCGTGGCCTACCTGAAAGATCAGCACCTCTCACCCCCTGCCAGGGCCTTCCTCGACATTCTTGGAAAACTGGCCCCCAGGGAGATGCTGCCCCAGGGGATCGGCGCGCTGACGGCCAGGATGTTGAGTCAGAGGAGATGAGTTGTCATGAATTCAGGAATTTAGGGATTGAGGGATTAGCAGAGGGATATTCCATGCGATTTGTCGATTACCAGTTGGTCAACCGGCCTCCTGGAGCATATCATCCATTGTCCTGGCTGCGAGTTCTGCAAAGACTGGATCGTTGA
>DREN01000308.1 GCA_011051075.1 Deltaproteobacteria bacterium
AAGCCCCTCCTCTGACGCTCGAAGGACATCTAAAGCAAACTGGCTGTCTCCGAGTATCCGCTCATCTCCTTTAAGACGCCTTTCATCCTTGGCAAGCCTCTGAGCCTCTGTCAAGTCATTATTCATGGACGTCCTCCATGGACACTGAATAGTGGATGGCATGGCTGACCTGCAACTTTTGGCCCCAGCCCCCTGCGTGGAAACCAGGGCGGGAAAAAAAAGAGGGGCCTGCAAGTCATAAAACCTGCAGGCCCCTCTAATTGTTCAGTGGCGGAGGGAGTAGGATTCGAACCCACGGAACTTTCGTTCAACGGTTTTCAAGACCGCCGCCTTCGACCACTCGGCCATCCCTCCGGCGTATCGGTTTAAACAGGCCGTCAAGGGTGTCGTTGATTGTGGAGATGCGGAAAGACCCGGCAAAAGGGATTTTTACGGGGTATCACGATTTGCCCTTGAGAAAAACCTCCACCTTTGCCTCTTTCCGAAGCTTATCCACGTACTCCTTGACCTCCTTCTGGATCTTTTCCTGCTTCAGATATTGACCGAGCCGCACCTTTATCTCGTCAAAGGGCACCGTACTCTCAGGCTTCGCACCGGTGACCTTGATCAGGTGATATCCGAACCTGGTCTCGACGATATCGCTTACCTCGCCCTTTTTGAGCTTGAAGGCCACCTCCTCAAAGGCGGGTACCATCTGTCCACGGGCGAAATAACCCAAGTCGCCCCCCTTGGCGCTGCTGGGCCCCTGGGAATACTCCTTGGCCAGTTTGGTGAAATCCCCTCCCTTTTTCTGTTTTTCTTGAACCTCCTTGATCTTCTTGAGGGCCTCGGCCTTTTCCTTATCAGTCGCCTCTGGTTTGACCTTTATGAGGATATGGCTGGCCTGGACCTGTTCAGGCTGTTTGAACAGGTCTGAGTGGCTGTCGTAATATGTCCTGATATCCTTTTCAGGAACTGTGGTCTTATCAACGAAGTTCTGGACGATAAATTTCTCTATAATCATGGCCCGTTTCAGGTCTTCCTTAATCTGGGGCACGGAAAGTTTCGATTTGCTCAGGGCCTGTTTATACGCCTCCTCGTTGGGGAACCGTGCTTTCCACTGTTCGAGCCTTTCATCAACGGCCTTCTGATCAATGTCAATTCCCTCCTTCTTTGCCGCCTGGTACAGGAGTTCACTCCCTATGATCTGTTTGAGGGCCTTCTCCCTGAGCTGATCGTCGTTCAGCTGTTTTCCCGATCTCATGGCCTGCTGCTTTACATAATCAACCACCCTGTCATATTCAAGCCGGGTAATAACCGCTCCGTTAACAACCGCGACCTTATCGTTTTCCGATGGCCCTTTGTTGTCCTCTGCTGCCGCGGGCCATGGCGTTGCGATCAGGATCAATGCCGCTGTGAAGGCGCCCAGCCATGCTTTTTTCCTGCATTTCATTATGATCTCTCCTTAAAACTGTGGAATAATAAAGGCGAAAAGCACCCGTCAGGGACATCTCCCTGTTTCATATCCTGAGGCTTTACCTTAATCTATCTTAGCACCTCAAAGGAGGGCTTAGCAAGCGCAATTTCCATATATATGGAAAATAGGCGTAATTTTCCTGAGTCGCTGCGGGGGTGGGGTTCCGCTGGCACAGGTCTTGAAATAGATCGGCGGTTGTAGGTAAAAGCACAGTTGGTCTTCACATTTCATGGTGAACCTGTTAGTATCACCGGGCTCCAGATGGAAAGGACCGTATATGATGATGGATGAATCAGAGGCCAGATCGAAACGAGAGCGTCTGCTCGCCAGACTGGGCCTGTCTGAAACCCTGTTGGTGGCGTTTTCAGGGGGTGTTGACAGCTCGTTCCTCCTGGCTTTGGCACACCAGGCCTTAGGGGAGGGGGTGACAGCGGTTACCGCAGCATCGCCAGTTCATCCCCGACGGGAACTGGAGGAGGCCCGCCGGTTTACCGGGGAGAGGGGGATCAACCATGTTATCCTGAGATCAGGTGAAACAGAGATCCCGGAGTTTGTGTCCAACACTCCTGACAGGTGCTACCACTGTAAAAAGGCCCTGTGCAGAGAGTTTTTGAGGCTGGCCGTTGAAAAGGGCATAAGTCATGTGGCGCACGGCGCCAACACGGACGACCTGCAGGATTTTCGCCCCGGATTTCGTGCCACAGAGGAGACGGGAGTCATGGCGCCCCTTATTGACGCGGGCCTTTGTAAGGACGAGATCCGTTTTCTTGCCAGGGATATGGGCCTGCCCCAGTGGGACAGACCTTCCATGGCCTGCCTCGCCAGCAGGTTTCCCTATGGGACCCCCATCACGGAAGAGGGGCTTCGTATGGTTGAAGCGGCCGAGGATTTCCTCCTGAAACGGGGCTTTATGGGGCTGAGGGTCAGGCACCACGGATCTGTGGCCAGGATAGAGCTGAGCCTCCTGGATCTTGAGAGGATGGTTGAGGAGGGTACGAGAGAGACGGTTGTGGCCGAGCTGCGGCATATAGGTTTCGAGCATATCGCCCTGGACTTGGAGGGCCATATATCTGGGAAGATGAACCGGGGCCTGAGCCTTGGCAGTTGACCCCGGATCCTTGAAGGGTGGTGGAGCTTGAATGGAAAAGGCGGGTCCCGGAAAACCTTGGGCATGGGGAAAGGGTCCATAGCAGGAGGTGTCTGAGCAGATGTTGAGCAGTACGGAAGGAAACATGGCAACCGAGGGAAGATTCGGTTCTGAAAGAGATTACGTCCAGATGGTGGATCTCCTTGCAGCATGGCAGGAGGATCCAGGAGATATCAGGTCCGCCTTTCTCAGGTTGAAGAGGCACGTTTCGGAGAAGGGAAGCACCCTGTTCTTTTTCAAGTCAAGACCCGGCATCAGCTATTCCCTCAGGGCCACCCTCGCCGGATCCGGGAGCGGGGATGACCGGCTTTTTGCCATGGTGGATATCATTGACGATGATCCTGAAAACAGGTGGCTTTCCGTGTGCTTCTACGGAGATACGATTACCGATCCTGACCAGGAGGGCGACCTTGTGCCCGACGGGATTTCCGGAGAAGACGGCTACTGCTTCGACCTGTACCAGTACGATGAATCCGCCATCTCATACCTGGAGCAGAGGATCGACGAGGCCTACGAAAACACCCTGCGCTTTGACCCCGGTGGAGGCCTGAGCCGCCCATGAGCCTGAACATTATTTTAGAGCAATGGTCTCAGCACTACCCCGTGGCCTTTCATATGCTGAAGCCGGCGGGTGTGCTGGTCCTGAGCCTGACAGCGTATCTTGTCACAAAGCACTTTATCTTAAATGCCCTTTCCAGTCTGGTTCGACGGACAAAGACCGGCCTTGACGATATCCTGCTGAACAGGGCCTTCCTCAGAAGGCTCTCCTACGTGGCGCCCATAATCGTAATATACAACTTTGCCGGCGTCTTCCCACTTGTGGGAGACCTCATCTCCAAGGTCTCAACGGCCCTCATATGGTGGCTTATCCTCCTTACAGGGGGCATGTTCCTGACCGGGCTGGGAAATGCCTACCAGCACCTGGAGATCTGGCGTAACCGCCCCATCAAAGGCTACGTGCAGGTGGTCAAGCTGATAATCTACCTCTTCGGTGGGATAGTGATTGTCAGCATCTTTATCGGCAGGTCTCCCCTGGTGCTCCTGAGCGGTTTCGGGGCCATGACCGCGGTGATACTCCTTATCTTCCGCAACACCATCCTCTCCTTTGTGGCAAGCCTCCAGATCACTGCCAGCGATCTTGTGCGGATCGGGGACTGGATCGAGATGCCCAAGTACGGGGCCGACGGTGATGTGATAGACATCGCCCTTCATACAGTGCAGGTCCAGAACTGGGACAAGACCGTTACGGTTATACCCACGCACAAGCTCATAGAGGACACCTTCAAAAACTGGCGGGGAATGGAGCAGAGCGGGGGTCGGCGCATAAAGCGGGCCATCCACATAGACTTAGACAGTATCAGGTTCTGCGATGGGGCCATGATAGAGAGGTTCAGGGAGTATCATCTTATTTCAGATTACGTGAACCAGAAGGAGAAGGAGGTGGAAGAGTACAACAGGGAGCTGGGGATCAATACGGATGTCCTTGTAAACGGCCGGAGGATGACCAACGTAGGGACCTTCAGGGCCTATGTGGAGGCGTATCTGCGCGGCAACCCCAATATTCGCCAGGATATGACCTTTCTGGTTCGGCAGTTGGCCCCAGGCCCAAACGGCCTGCCCCTTGAAATCTATGTTTTTACCAACGATACGGCATGGTCCCGATACGAGGCCGTACAGGCGGACATATTCGATCATATCCTGGCCGTTATTCCCCAGTTCGATCTGAGGGTCTTCCAGCACCCTACGGGCAGGGATTTTGCTAAGCTTGCTGGGTAGATCCCTCGGGTTGAGGAAGTTCCAGGTCCATACTGTCCCGGCGATAGATCTCCTTGATCAGGTTGTTTATGAAATCCTCCATGTTGATAACGGCGTCGGCATTGATGGTGAAGTTGTCCATGCCGGACCTGTCCTTTACCAGTCTAAGCCCATATTCAAGCCTCTTTGCCAGTTGAAACATGAGGGGGCCTGGCTCCTGTCCTGTCTTGATGGCCTGGTCTATGATTTCGTCCACGGCGCTTTCATCAAAGGTCACGTTTACATCCAGTTTTTCCACGAGGGAGGCCTCTTCAAGTCTCACCTGATCGTACATGTTGCTGAATTTCTCTACGGCCGTGTCAATGTCGGTGATGTTGGTCAGATAAAGGTCAGCTATCAGGTCCATCCTCCTGTCGTGGATATCAAACCCTGACTTTCTCTTGAAGTCATCGGCCCGTTCCGTCAGGTACTCTTTGATCCGGGCCAGTTCATTTTCCCTGCCCCTTTCAAACCTCTGCGTACGTTCCGGGTCATCCGGGTTTTGAAGGAGTGCATCAAGCTGGGCCTCAGGCTCCTCAACCACCTCCCTCGTGACCAGGAACTGGCTGATTTGCGTTGATGGAAGTCTCTTTTCAAAGGGGATCAGCACCTTTTCCATGGCGCTGACAAGCCCCCTTGCGCCGGTCTTCTCTTCGGCCGCCATCTCCGCGATCCGAACGAGGGCCTCATCTTCAAACTTGATATCGATCCCGTAGGCCCGAAAGTCCATCCTCTTGCTGATAACGATGGGGTTATTGGGGTTTCTGAGGATCTCCTGCAGGTCATCTTTTGTCAGTTCATCAAATACCACCACCACCGGTAGCCTGCCCACGAATTCCGATTCAAAGCCGAACTCTATCAGGTCCTGTGCCTTCACCTCCTTGAGGATTTCCCATGGGATTTCCGCAGGTCTTACATCGGCCTCAAAACCGATTCCCTGGCTCTGCAGTCTCTTTTTGATGATTTCCGCCAGATCACCAAAGGCCCCGCTCATGATAAAGAGGATGTTTCTGGTGTTGACCACCCGTTTCTCTCTCTTTCCGGTACGCCTGTAGTGCTCAATGGCCTGTATCTGGGAGATGGGGTCGTGGGGGACCTTCAGGTCCACGTCCGTTTCCTCCATGGGCTTGAGCAGGGCCCTCTGGACCCCGGTCCTGGAAATATCGTGCCCTATGATATTACGGGAGGAGGCGATCTTGTCTATTTCATCTATATAGACTATTCCGTTTTCGGCCAGTGTCAGATCTTCGTTGGCCTCGTAGAGGAGATCGCGTATTAGGTCTTCCACATCTCCGCCCACATAGCCCGTCTCGCTGAACTTGGTGGCGTCCCCCTTCACAAAGGGCACTCCCAGCTTGTGGGCTATCAGTTTTACGATATAGGTCTTGCCGACTCCGGTGGGTCCGATCATGAGAACGTTGTTCTTGATCATGCCCACCCCCGAGTTTTTGTTCCGGCCTCCGGGAGAGTTGGAATCTCTCTGCTGTTTAAACTTTATCCTGTTGAAGTGAGTGCAGATCTTGGTGGCCAGGACGGCCTTTACCTGATCCTGTTTGACCACAAAACTGTCCAGATAGGACTCCAGCTCCTCAGGCATCATATCGAAGCGGAGCGCGGCCCCGTCCTCTTTTCCTCCAGAGCGGCCATCGGTGGATGCCTCGTCCTTTTTGGGAACCACAAAGGGAGAGATCACCTTCACGCGGTTACCGTACTTTTTGGTGAGATATTCGCTCAGTTCCTTTTCAAGCTCCCGCTGATTGGGGATCCTTCCGCCGCCGGGTTTTTCCTGTGAATCTATTACTGTCTTTTCCATTTATATAAGGCTCCTGTCCCTAAGGGGGTCGTTGTGGAGAATCGTACAGAGCCCCTGTCAAGGTCCTGGCCGGGGGTACGGCTGTGCCTCACAGGGGGCGAATCCACGCCTCTCTGATGCCTCCCTTTAGTGCCGGGCGGTCCATCAGGGGGGTGGTATTCAATATATTCATCAGCACGGCGATTTCAAGTTTAATAAAGGCCCGGGGCAAAACCGTACCCGGAGTAAGGCCGGCAATCGTTCGGGCTGACCCCGGGTTCAGGGAGGTGGGCTGAACCCCAACAGGGAATCTATCTGTTCCACAAAAAGGGGGTAAATGGTCTTCTGCGCCTTTTTCAGGCGAAATGGAAAAGCCTCGTCCACCGCGCCCTCCTCAAGGGCCAGTTCCTGGATCCGTGCGATTATAAGGTGGCCCGACACCAGTTCGCCGCAGGCCTCGGTACACCTCTGGCAGGCAAGGCAGAGCCAGATGGAGGGGGATTTGAGGATCTCTTCCTCCAGTCCCAGATTAACCATGCGGAAGATCCACTGTGGATCAAATACCGGGCGTTCAAAAAAGATCGGACAGGCGTTGCCACACTCCCCGCAGGTAAAGCAGGCACTGGAACCCGCACGTTCGCCGGCGGCCCTGAAGGCCCTGGACGGAGAAAGGGTTGAGAGAGGCACACTGTCCGCAGAATCATCCAGAGGGGTCTCAAGCCATTGTGTCCAGATTTCCGGCGAAAGAGGCGTCACTTCATCACTTATGCACTGTTCCGTAATACGCCATCGAATGCGCTGGAACCGGCCGAAGAAATTTCTGTAACGCAGGAAGCTCTCCCACGGGACTATTTTCCTCCGGATCGCTTCCTGGCGCAGAAAGCCTATGATAGAGGCAGGTTTGACCAGGTTGGGGCACACATAATTACACCGTCTGCAGGTGAGGCAGTACCATATTTCGGGGAGTGAGAGTAGGTCATGGAAAAACCCAAGGTTGGCCATGCGGACGATCTTTTGGGGGCGCAGCCTGCCCGTTGTCAGGTAAACGGGACATTCGGAATCGCAGGTACTGCAGTTCCAGCACAGGTTCGCCTGTGCCCGGGTACCGTCCTCAATCTCCTCTCTCAGGGTCCGGTCGGGAATGGCATACGGTGCCATGTCTTGGGCATCTCCTTTTTCTGAGTGTGAAAATGACCCGGAAAGGGCCCGGCTCAAGGGTCTTTTCAAAATTGCCACTGTTTTTTTCTAAATGGGTGGTGCTATGGTGACCAGCACGCGCAGGTCGGTAAAGGCCCTTACCCCATGGGGTTCGCTGATATCGGAGATCAGGACGTCTCCCGGATTGGCAGGAAGGGTTGCCCCATCCTTTGCCAGAAATTCTCCCTCTCCCGAGAGTACGGCAATACTCAGCTGTCCCTCTATATCGTGAGAGTGGATCGGTAATTCCTGGCCGGCCCGGAAGTTGAAGTTCAGGATCTTGAAGTAGGGGGAGTCGTGTACCAGATATCTGCTCATGTGTAAGTCATTGAACCGGTTGTCCTTGAAAATCTCTACTTTTTTCATCAGGCCTTCTCCTTATTAATATTTTCAGGACCCTTCCACCCTGTCCTCTCCATGATCTCCCCAAGCCGCTCACCCTTCATGCACTCATTTTGATAGTAGTCGAGGCAGTTGTCAACCATCATGATCAGGTCATTCGGCTCAAGAATGCCGGGCAGTTCAAGGGCCAGCCTGGGGTGCCTACCCAGTTTCCCTCCTATCATGATGCGGCAGCCTGTCTTCCCCTGGGAGATGGTGCCCGTGGGACAGACAGATATGCATTGGCCGCAGGATAAGCAGAGTGCCTCATCAACAACAGGATAACCATGCTCGGTTGAGATGGCCTCTTCCCTGCACACTTCCACACATGCCCCGCACAGGGTGCAGTCCTCCTCTGAAACCCGGGGCCTGCTGGCCCCCATAATCCCTATATCTGCAATCTGGGGCCTGGAGCAGGCATTGGGGCAGTCTGATATGGAGACCCTGAACTCGTGATGCATCTTCAGGGGGCCATCTACCCGCTCTTTCAGAAAGGCCTTAAGGTCCCTATTCGCGAGTTTTTCCTCAAGGCGCAGGGCCAGGCCCTCTATATCCACGGCCCGGTTGGGACAGCCTTCCCGGCCGAAACAACTGTCAATCTGGAATCCCCTCACCTCCTCCTCCATCCTGTTGAGGAAGCGTTTTCGGCAGGTATGCAGGTGTCGGAGGGTTACCTGGTTACTCCCGGAGCGGGCCGCCTCCTCTTCCACGCGGGCCTTCACCCTTTTCCGCACGAAAAAGGGGACCCGTGAAAGCCCATCCTTTGCCTCTTGTGTCCACTTCATGACAAACCCTCTTCCTTTCCTTTAAATAGTTACACTCCCGGCACCCTATGTCATTGACTTAAGTCAATCACGTAACTGGTTCCTGGTCCCTGGTTCCTGGTTTCTCGTCTCCTATGTCATTGACCTGGCTCAATCACGTAATGGGAGGGTACGGAGCATTACCCAATTTTTGACAGGTACATGACATGACATCAACTCCGGTAAGGCCCCTTCGGAAATGACCTCAAGGTAGGTGCGGCTTCAGCCGCACAGTCGTCCTAATCTCACATCTTAACCAGACGCCAAGAATCAGGTAGTGTCCATCCATAAATGAGTCCCGCCGTAGCGGGATTGTTCAAGATCAAGGCATGCGAAAAAAATAACCGGAGGCATATGGTTGATATTCCGAGGATTATTTTTTGAGCATAACGCAGAGATTGGGCAAAAAGGCCATTTATGGATGGGCACCAGGTAATGCTCCCTAGCCAGTACGAGCGGCTTGTAGGCCGCCACAAGAGGTCGTTATAAAACGGAAATCGCTCACCCGTGGCTTCTAAGCCGCTCACACAGTAATGCCTTATTCCGGGGGTGGGCAGGTCACCAGGCGCGGATCGGATATGCCCTTAAGGGCTCTGATGAGTGAGGGAGAGCGCAGCCCTGTGGCTCTTGCGACAGGCCTTTATCAGGGATTCAAGTCTCTCGTAAACCGGATCATCCTCACCAAGGAGTATCCTGGAGCTTTCAAGGAGGTTTTCCCCTTCTTCCACAAAGCGGGTAAGGCGGGCCACTACCCTCTTCCGCTTCATCTGCCTCTCCCTCTCTTCCTCAACAATGGGAGTAAGCCTCCTGATGGAGTACTCCACCAGGGCATCCCGGGGCGCGTTTAAATCCTTTGACACATCGTTCAGGCAGCAAAGGGTCTTCCTGCTTATGACAAAGGTCTTCTGAACACGCTTCAACTTCTCAAACCTCTCCATCTCAACCCCGGAAGCTATCAGGGCCAGAGAGCGTTTGTCCTGTATCAGGTGATCGAACAGGGATTTCTGCTTTATACGCAGGTGGGCCGACAGGGCGCTCAGGGTATGAATGGCGCTCTCCGATAACCTGAAGGTAGCCCTTACAGACTGCCTTCCCCTCAGGTCGGAGGGAGAGGGGAGGGCGATTCGATCTTTATCCGTATGAGCCGGCCTTTTGTTTTCCCTTTCCATGAACACCTCCTCCTCGGTTGAGGGCAAATATTGATGACTTCGTAAAAAGTCAAGATTTCGCGCAAAGCAGCAAAGTTAAGTCGCGGCTTGAAAGCCGCTACCACAGGAACTAACCGTAATTATTAGATTTGCGAGGTTCATTACTTGTATGGTAAAAATATGAATAGTAATATGAAGAAATCTACAATTATTTTCTTGACACAGTATATTTCATGCTTATTTTCTCGTCAAGCAGAATGAGACCTGATTGAAAGGGTTACAAGAAACTGTGAAATGAGGAGGTGATTGCTATGACGCTCGCACTTTCAAGGACATTTCAAAGACCTTTCCGAATGGCTCCCTTTGGAGCAGAGGCCTGGCGGGATCTCTTCTCCGACAGGCTGTGGCCGGACCTGTTCATGGATAACCATGAGGATCTGGTCCCCAACGTTGACTTCATTGAGAAGGACGGAAAATATCTCCTCCACGCCGAACTTCCCGGCCTGAACAAGGACGATATCTCCATCTCCATTGAAGACGGTTATGTGACCGTGAGCGGCAGGAAGGAGACCAGCAAGGAGGAAGAGGGGACCACGTACTACCTGAAAGAGACGAGATCTGGATCCTTCAGCAGGAGTTTCAGGCTACCTGGAAAGGTAGACAGGGACAAGGTTGACGCCACCTTCAAAGATGGGGTGCTGACCGTCACCATGCCCATGGAGAAGGCTCCTGAGGCAAGGAAGATCAAGATCCACTGATACTGTCGGCTAATGGAAGAAGGGCCGGGTCATGATGACCCGGCCCT
>DREN01000450.1 GCA_011051075.1 Deltaproteobacteria bacterium
CCTGCCCTACCCTCAGCATCACAAACTGGCCGGGCCGTGCCTCGGCAGCGATTCCCGTTGACCTCAGCCCCATCAAAAAGGTGGAGGTCGCAATCCTCCTGTTGAATACCAGTTCCGCGTCCTGTTCGATCACCGCTCCCGTCCTCCAAGGGCTCACCCACATCGATCTACGGTAAAAACGGCCCGGTTTAGAATCGTACTTCCACCTGCACCCCATGGAAAGTAACGGTCCAAGACAAAGGGCCCGGATGCCCCAGGCCCCGGTTTACTCCTTCACGGTCACGCTGATAATTACTACAGGTTCCACCGGAACATCCTTCCTGGACCCCCGCCTGGAGGTCTTAACCTTTGAAATGGCGTCAACTACCCCCATCCCCTTTATAACCCTGCCGAACACGGTATAGCCCCAGCCCTGAGGGGTCTTGCTGGTGTGGTCCAGCGCGGCGTTGTCTTTGGTGTTTATGAAAAACTGATCCGTTGCGCTGTGCGGATCAGGGGTACGGGCCATGGCTATGGTCCCCCGCACGTTCCTGAGGCCGTTATCAGCCTCGTTCTTCACCGGCATCTCGGTGAGTTTTCGCTTCATATCCTTGTCCAGGCCCCCGCCCTGAATCATGAAACCTGGAATCACCCGGTGAAAGATGGTCCCGTCGTAGTGGCCCCAACGGGCATATCGGAGGAAGTTATCCACGGTTTTGGGCGCCTTTTCAGGGTAAAGCTCAAGGACAATGACACCCTTTGTGGTTTCCATGGTAACGATAGGTTTTTCAGAAAGCCCGGCAAAGGCGGTCCCGGAAAGGGCGATAAGGAGAAAAACAAGGGAGACAAACATCGATCTTTTCATCTGGAAGCTCCGTTACACAGGGTTTCTGGAAAAGCATTTCTTACGAATCACCGCAGATCCTATATCACACTGCCCCTGGATTTCCCAATAAAAAATCGCTTCAATGGGAGACCCCGGATCCCTCGACAAGAGGCGCTCATTAAGCCTGCACATCCCTTCATGCCTGTGCGCCCGCCTTGTGGGCGCGGCTTCCAGGCCGTGATTAAACAGCCGCCCGCGGGCCGGAAGATCCCTTAGACTCCATGATGAGTCGCCAATACCAGAAAACCGCTTGAGCCCGGGCAGGGTTTGTCTTAGGGTCGAAGCCCCAAAAATTGATGAACCGATAAGTTTTGACCTCTGCGGTTAGACTTCAGCAATTGTGGATACGGGATCTATCCCGCCCGTGGCGGGAGTCCGTCCATGGGGGCCTCTTTTCCAAAGGACGCAAAACCTTATCTCATTTTATAGGGCCGGCAGCATGCGCTTGAAATAAGCTACGGGAGAGCCCCAGGAGAGAGTCTCGGTTGGAGCCTGTACGGGTCCCTGCAGGAACGCCCTGAAAGGCTATGAACCATTCCCCACCCTCTCCCGCATCAGGGCTATGGTCTGCTCGTAGTCCTCGCTGTAATAGACGGCCGAGCCTGCCACAAACACGTCGGCCCCGGCAGCGGAAACCTCTGCTATGGTATCGGGACCTATCCCCCCGTCAACCTCGATCTCCACGTTAAGATCAAGATCATCGAGCATTTTTCTCAGGTCTCTTATCTTGGGGATGACCTGCGGGATGAACTTCTGGGCCTCAAAGCCAGGATTAACCGTCATGAGCAGGACCATATCAAGCTGATCCAGCACGTATTCGAGCAGATTCACCGAAGTGGCCGGGTTCAGGGCCACCCCCGGTCTCGCACCCATATCCCGGATGAGATGAACGGTCCTGTGAAGATGGTTCAGAGTCTCGGCATGAACAGTTATGATGCTTGCCCCTGCCTGGGCAAAATCTCCTATGAAATCATCGGGGTCGGAGATCATCAGATGGACGTCGAGGGGCAGGTCTGTCACACTTTTTGCCGCCTTCACGATCATGGGCCCCATGGTAATGTTGGGCACAAAATGCCCGTCCATCACGTCAATATGAATATAATCCGCTCCCGCGTTTTCAACGGCTGTGATCTCTTCACCGAGACGGCTGAAGTCCGCCGACAGGATCGAAGGCGCTATCTTTCCCATGCTGCCCCCTTTTGGATTGATGATTGTTAATTGATGATTGTTGGTTGATGATTATGCGGGAGGCCGCCGAGGTAACTAAAAATCCTTGACTACCTAATGATGTTCCCCGGAAAAAGCGGGTTTTCCGCTCCGCTCCATCCTGCAACATCCATCCTGCATCGTGAATCCTGCATCATGTATCCTGCATCATCCATCATGCATCCTGCATCGTGCAACATGCACCCTATTTCTTCCTGAAAAGCGCCCCAAAAAAACCCTCCATCCCATGGACATGGGGGAAGCTCCTGAAAAAGCCGTCATCGTCTATGAGGGCGCGGCTCCATTCCGGGGCCTCGTGCTTCAGGTCTTCGAGGGTCATCTGGCTGTTCTCCCTAAGGAACTCCTCCACCACCCCCTCGTTTTCCTCCCTTGACACGGTGCAGGTCATATAGAGCATGGTGCCCCCCTTTCCAAGGAGCGGGACCGCCTGGTTGAGTATCTTTTTCTGCAACCCGGCCAGCCGCCCAATGTCCCCCACGCTTTTTGTGAGTTTCGCGTCAGGGTTCTTTGATATCACGCCGAGACCTGAACATGGGGCATCCACCAGTACCCTGTTAAAAGGCCGCTTCAGAAGCCTTGTAAGGTCGGCTGACGCATCCGCCGCCACCGGGATGACAGACCCCGCTCCCAGGCGGTTCGAATTCTCCAACAGATCCCTGAGCCTGGGCAGGTTCCTGTCAAGGGCAAGAACAACCCCCCGGTCTTTCATAAGCGCCGCCAGGTGGGTGGATTTGCCCCCCATGCCCGCGCACAGGTCAAGCACCCGCTCCCCGGGCCGGGGGGAGAGGAGATGAGCCCCGACCTGGGCCGCCTCTCCCTGCACCAGAAAGAGCCCCCCTTTGAAGCCCTGAAGCCTGGTGACAGGCCCTTTGAGGCCCGGAAGATTTATCCCTTCAGGGGAGTAAAGAGCAGGTTCGGCGCCTGCCACCTCCTGTCTCAGGCGCCCAAGTATATCCCCTCGGTCGGTTCTCAGGGTGTTGACCCTGATGGCCATGACCGGAATGCGGTTCATGGCAGCCATTAGACGCTCAGCAGAATCCCTACCCAGCTCTCCTGTCCATTTCTTCACCAGCCACAGGGGGTAGGAATGGGAAACAGAGAGATAGAGATCTGGCTCCTTTTCAGGGTCGGGAAAGGGGATCTCCTCCCTGTGCCTGCAGACGCTCCTTAATATCCCGTTGACAAAGCCGGCCACATGTCTGTACCCAGTACCCTTTACCTGTTCTACCGCCTCGTTTACCGCGGCCCTGTCAGGGACCTTGTCCATAAAAAATATCTGATACAGGGCCAGGCGCAGGATGTTCAGGACCGGGGGCTCAATCTTCCTGAAGGGAAAACGCAGCCCCTGCCTTATGATCCAGTCAAGCCTGATTCGCCACCTGAAGACCCCCTGGACCAGGTTCACGATAAAAGCCCTGTCCCTTTCGGTGAGGCCGGGATTTTCTCGTACAAGGCCGTCGGGGTATTTTACCTCAAGACCCCGGGAATAATCAGCACCCGTAAGTATGGCAAGGGCAAGGTCTCTCGGTGAGGAAGAAGCGCTAATCAAGGAATATTTTGATCCCCTTTTCAACAAGTTCCAGGGTCACATCGGTGTCATAACAGGGACCAAAAGGTCTTTTGTTGAATACGCCGAAAACAGGAATGGGATAGCTGTCCTGGATTCCGCTTGTCAGGTCCCGTTCACACGCCACGCCGACAATCACCTTTGGTCTCTTCTCAACCACTATCCGCCGGGCCAGGGTTCCCCCCGTTGCCACGGCAGCGGGCACGTGGTACTTCCGGGAGAGTTCCACCAGGTCCTTTATCCTGCACTTGCCGCATTCCTTGCAGTTCTCCACGTTCCCCGTGATCCTAACCGTGCAGTCATGGTGCTGGAGGCAGTGGGGAAGGAGAATGAGGATCTCCTCCGGCCTCACCTTTTTGGCCTCTGCCAGGACCAGTTTGTTGTTTATGGCCACAAAGGATCGCCGGATCTCATCCTTGCTTATGCCGAAGCACCTGCCAACTCCCACCAGCAAGGGAAACAGGACCCTTATTACCACCCCCCGGATGCGCCTGTTGAAAAAGAGGTTCTTGCCCCGGACAATGGTGAGCACAAGGGTCAGGGCCCCGCCCAGGCCGAAGAGGACCAGGCAGCCGAAGGCTATTCCCAGGATAACCGGGAGGCTTGGATGAATGTTGCCGAGCCCCACGTAAGGGACCCACCAGAGGAGGAAGGCAAGGCCCACGAGAACCAGACATGTGACAAGGAGGAGAAAGATGAAGGTCCTCTTCCGGGGCCTCGGAGGCAGATCAGGGTCATCGTACTCCCTGCTGACACCGCTCACAGGCAAGAGCCTCCCCTGTTCAATCTTCTCCTCCAACTCCTTCATTCTCCCTTTCCACCGGGTTTAAGGCCGACCTTCCCAAGGATGGTCCCCTCATCCATGGGAAAGCCCCTCAGGAAATCAGCGGCCCTGAGCCTCTTCCTTCCAGGGGCCTGCAGCTCCCTGATGAGTACAAGGTCAGCGGCGGTCTCCACCAGAAGGCCCTCCTTTGAATTCCTGGCCACCCTCCCCGGACAAAGGTCGGTCCTTTGAGTGTGAACCACCTTGGAAGAGAAGAACTTGACCTCCCTTCCCTTCACAGAACCGACCGCCCCTGGCCAGGGATCCAAACCCCTGATCAGGGCCGATATGGAACGTGCCGTACGGTTCCAGTCTATGAGAGAAATGCCCTTGTGGATCTTTGGCGCGTAGGTGGCCCTGGACTCATCCTGGGGTTTCGGCGTAAGCCTGCCCCCTCTTATCCCCTCTATGGTCCTGATGAGCAGGTCTCCCGACAAAACGGCGAGCCTGTCGTGAAGCTCCCCGGCTGTCTCCTCCGGGCCGATGGGCACCTCCTCCTGGAGGAGAACAGGACCGGTGTCCAGACCCGCCTCCATGCGCATGGCGCTCAGGCCTGTCTTTTCTTCATCGTTCATAATGGCCCACTGGATGGGGGCCGCCCCCCGATACCTGGGCAGGAGGGATGCATGAATATTGAGGGCCCCCCATCCCGGGATATCAAGAAGATCCTGGCTCAAGATCTGACCAAAGGCCACGACCACTAAGAGGTCCGGGCCAAGTCCATGGATCCTTCGGCAGAAGACCGGGTCAGCGGACCTTTCGGGCTGAAGGACCTTAAGGCCCAGCCCGGTGGCGGCCTGTTTTACAGGAGGGGGAACGGGCCTTCTCCCCCGCCCCTTTGGCCGGTCAGGCTGTGTCACCACTGCCTGGATGGTGTAACCCTCCTTTACCAGTCTCTCAAGGGAGGGCACGGCATAATCCGGGGTTCCCATAAAGATGATCCCCGGATCTGCCGGCAGTTCCATTGGCTCACAGTTATGGTCGGAACCCACTACTATTTTCCTTTCAACTTTTTCTTGAGCTTTTTCTTATAAAGTGCCCGTTTAAGGGTGCTTATGCGATCGATAAAGAGGATCCCATCCAGGTGATCGATCTCATGCTGCAGGCACACTCCCAATAGGTCCTCCGCCTCAATATCAAGGGGATTTCCCTCACGGTCAATGCCGCGAACCTTTACCCTCCCGTTACGAACCACCTCGGCGGTAAAGTCGGGCACGCTGAGGCAGGCCTCCTCCCATTTTATCTCATCCTCTGACAGCACGATTTCCGGATTGATCAGGGCAACCGGATCCCTTTCCCTGTCCTTGGGCGTGCGATCAAAAACGATCACCCTCTTGAGTACGCCCACCTGGTTCGCGGCAAGCCCTATGCCAGGGGCAGAGTACATGATCTCGGTCATGGCATCGATCAGGGCCTGGATCTCCGCATCTATCTCGGTCACCACCTCGGCCCTGGCCTTGAGTACAGGGTCCGGATAGGTATGTATCTCTTTCTGGTTCATCTATGTTCTTCTCGAAAATCTGCGACCTGTGCGGTCATACTTCAGCAATTGTGAATATGGCACCTGCATTGGTGGTCGTGGGGGTCTCCGTCCCATCCCCATCCAGAGACCGGTCCCGAACAGCAAGATATCCGGTTTTCAGGTGAGCGAGACCTTGCCAGCCCCAATACTATACAATGCTTCGGGATAAATCAAGCGGCCTCTGGGCCAAAACCCCTGAGACTTCCCTTGACTTTTCCGGTTCATCCTCCTATCAAGGGTCATCATGAAACGGATAGTGGAGTTCTTATTTGAGACAGGGATGCTCAAGAGGAGCCCCCGCACCGGCTACCAGTTCCTTGGCAGCGGAGGGGAATCCGTGGCAGACCACTCCTTCAGGACGGCGGTCATAGCCTATGTGTTAGCCTCAATGGAGCCTGAGGTGAACCGGGAAAGGCTGATCCTCATGTGCCTGTTTCACGACCTACCTGAAGCCAGGACCGGGGATCACAACTACGTGAACAAGAAGTACGTCCAGGTGGATGAGGGAAAGGCCATCAGAGACCAGGTCAACGGCCTTGATTTCGCACGCGAGATCATATCATTGGCCGAAGAATTTAATGTAGCAGATACCCTTGAGGCCAGGCTTTCAAAGGATGCTGATCAGCTCGACTTGATCCTCGAACTCAAGGAGCAGTCGGATCTGGGAAATCCCCACGCCCGGGACTGGCTCTCATTTGCCGTAAAGAGGCTCTTGACCGAGAGCGGGAAAAAACTGGCAGAGGAGATACTCGCGTCGGAACACGACTCCTGGTGGTTCGACAAGAAGACAGACTGGTGGGTCAATGGCTCTCAACTGAACAGGCAGAGGCCTTGACATGCAGATCGGTATTGGTGGCACCTTCTGTCAATCCCCATGGTACTCCTGGATGGTCCGGACCTTCAGATCGCCCTCAATCATCGATTCCACGGCCAGGGTAGTAGCGGTGGCCCCTGAAAGGGTCGTGGTATAGGGCACGTTAAAGGCGAGGGCCGCGCTCCTGATGGAAAAGGACTCTGCCACGGCCTTCTTGTTGCTGGTGGTGTTGATGACAAGGTCGATCTCCCTGTTTTTGATCATGTCCACCACGTGAGGCCTCCCCTCCCTTACCTTGTTCACCACCCTGTTGGGGATACGGTGATGGGTCAGGAACCTGGAGGTCCCCCTTGTGGCCACTATCTCAAAACCGAGGCTGTGAAGGCGGGACGCGGTGTAGAGCATGCCCATCTTGTCGTCATCCTTGATACTGATAAAGACCGTGCCGGAGAGGGGCAGCCGCTGCCCGGCGCCGAGCTGGGATTTGGCAAAGGCCAGACCGAAGGCCTCATCAACACCCATCACCTCTCCCGTGGACTTCATCTCAGGCCCCAGTATGGAATCCACCCCCGGAAACCGGCTGAAGGGAAAGACCGATTCCTTTACAGAGATATGCCGGGGCGTGATATCAGAAGGAAGGCCCAGGTTCCCGAGGCTCTCTCCCATGATCACCTTTGTGGCTAACCTTGCAAGGGAAACGCCTGTGGCCTTGCTCACGAAGGGCACGGTCCTGGACCCCCGCGGGTTCACCTCAAGGATATAGACCACCCCGCCCTTGACCGCGTACTGGATGTTCATAAGGCCTATAACGTTCAACTCCCGGGCTATGGCCTTTGTATGGTCCCTGATCTGTTCCAGGATTTCAGGGGAAAGGGAGATGGGCGGAAGCACGCAGGCACTGTCCCCGCTGTGTATGCCCGCCTCCTCTATATGCTCCATAATGCCGGCCACCACCGTATCGGTTCCGTCTGAGATGGCGTCAACATCTACCTCGGTGGCGGCCTCCAGGAAGCTGTCTATCAGAACCGGCTTTCCAGGAGAGACCTGAACAGCGGCCCTCATGTAAAACTCCAGGTCCTTCCTTTCGTAAACGATCTCCATGGCCCGGCCGCCAAGCACAAAAGAGGGCCTGACCACCACCGGATACCCTATCCTGTGGGCGACCTCAAAGGCCTCGTCCTTATTGGTTGCGATTCCATTTTCTGGCTGGCGGATATTGAGTTTTCTTAGCAGCCGTTGAAACCGCTCCCTGTCTTCGGCCCGGTCTATGCTGTCGGGGCTGGTCCCTAAGATGGTGACCCCGGCCTCCTTCAGGGGAACGGCAATATTAAGGGGGGTCTGGCCCCCGAACTGGACAATAACCCCCTCGGGTTTTTCCTGCTCCACGATATGCAGGACATCTTCCCTGGTCAGGGGTTCGAAGTAGAGCCTGTCAGAGGTGTCGTAATCGGTACTGACCGTTTCCGGATTGGAGTTGACCATGATGCTCTCTATGCCCATCTCCCTCAGCGCCAGGGAGGCCTGCACGCAGCAGTAGTCGAACTCGATCCCCTGCCCTATCCTGTTTGGCCCCCCGCCCAGGATCACGACCTTTCTCTTTTCTAAGGATCGGATCTCGTTTTCCTGCTCATAGGTTGAGTAGTAATAGGGGGTATAGGCCTCGAATTCGGCGGCGCAGGTATCCACCAGCTTGTACACGGGCTCTATCCCCTTTGACCTGCGCGCCTCACCTATCTTCTGCTCTGTGGTGTCAAAGATCCTGGCGAGGTTCAGGTCTGAGAAGCCGTACTCCTTTACGCGCCGCAGGAACTCCCCGTCTATCTCTTGGGGAGAAGTCCCGGTCCCGGCCATCTCCATAAGCTCCTCTTCCATAAGTTCCAGTTGGCGGATGTGGAACAGGAACCATGGGTCGATCCGGGAAAGCTCGTTTATCTTTTCAAGGGAGAAACCCTGCCTGAAGGCCTCATGTATAAAGAAAAGCCTGTTTGAATTAGGTTCGATAAGCCCTTTTTCGATCTCATGGGGATCGGGGGTAATACCGGGGCTCCTTGACGCGCCGCTACCAAGGCCGAAACGTCCGATCTCCAGGGACCTGACCGCCTTCTGAAGGGCCTCCTTGAAGGTCCTTCCTATGGCCATTGTCTCCCCCACCGATTTCATGGAGGTGGTCAGGAGGTCCTCGGCGCCAGGGAATTTTTCAAAGGTCCACCTGGGCATCTTGACCACGCAGTAGTCGATGGTGGGCTCAAAGGAGGCAAGGGTCTCCCTGGTAATATCGTTGGGAATCTCATCCAGGGTGTAGCCCACGGCAAGCTTGGCCGCTATCTTGGCGATGGGAAAACCCGTGGCCTTTGAGGCCAGGGCCGAACTCCTGGAGACCCTTGGATTCATCTCTATGACAACCATCTCCCCGGTGTCAGGGTGTATGGCGAACTGAACGTTGGACCCGCCGGTCTCCACCCCGATCTCCCGCATGATGGCGATGGCCCCGTCTCTCATCAACTGGTACTCGCGATCAGTGAGGGTCTGGGCAGGGGCCACTGTGATACTGTCACCCGTATGGACTCCCATGGGGTCAAAATTTTCAATGGAGCAGATAATGACCACATTATCGTTAAAGTCCCGCATGACCTCCAGCTCATACTCCTTCCAACCTAAGAGCGATTCTTCCATTATGATCTCTGAGATCATGCTGGCGTCAAGCCCGGCCTTGGCAAGCCTCTCCATCTCCTCCCTGTTGTAGGCAACACCGCTGCCAAAACCTCCCAGGGTGAAACTGGCCCTGATAATGATAGGATAGCCAAGCTTTTCGGCCACCGCCCTTGCCTGGTCCATATCCCTTACAATGCCGCTCTCCGGCACCCTCAGTCCGATGCGCGTCATGGCATCCCTGAACTGCTCTCTGTCTTCGGCCTTGTGTATGGCAGGGATTGAAGCGCCGATCATCTCCACCTTCAGGGCGTCTAGTATGCCGGTCTCTGCCATCTTTATGGCCGTATTCAGTCCGGTCTGCCCCCCCAGGGTGGGGAGGATGGCCTGGGGCCTCTCCCTCTCCACTATCTTTGTGACGATCTCGGGAGTAATCGGTTCGATATAGGTGCGGTGGGCCGTTTCAGGGTCGGTCATAATGGTTGCCGGATTGCTGTTTACCAGGACAATCTCGTAACCTTCTTCTTTGAGGGCCTTGCAGGCCTGGGTGCCAGAGTAGTCGAACTCACAGGCCTGGCCTATGACAATAGGCCCGGAGCCTATAATGAGGATCTTGTCTATATTTGTGCGTTTGGGCATGGGTGAGTACTGGATGCTGGTTACTGGATGCTGGTTACTGGATGCTGGATGGTGGCTGAGGCATCCAGGGTAAATCCGGGATATTCGAAGTATATCATGGGTAATCTCATCCTTGTCGTTCATGGTTAGGCGCAGTCTGCTTCAATATTCACTCCTCTTCATCAACCCTGTGAACCGATCGAACAGATAGGAGGCATCGTGGGGTCCGGGGGAGGCCTCGGGGTGGTACTGAACCGAGAACAGGGGGAGTTTTCTGTGGACCAGGCCCTCCAGGGTCCTGTCGTTCAGGTTGATATGGCTCGGTTCAAGGTCAGAATCCTTCAACGATTTCATATCAACGCAGAACCCGTGGTTCTGCGAAGTGATCTCAACCCTGCCGGTCTTCAGATC
>DREN01000387.1 GCA_011051075.1 Deltaproteobacteria bacterium
CTTGCCCCCCTTTTCCCGGAAGGTACTCCTCAAGGGCCATTTCTGCCAGCCTGTACTTCTGGACCTTTCCGCTCCTGGTCATGGGAAAGTCTGATACGATCCTGAAGTAGTGTGGCAGACTCTGTTTATCAACGTAGTCCCTGGCGTAGGCGGCCAGGGATATCTCCGAAAGGCTGGAACCCTTTTTGAGTCTTATCCAGGCGGCTACCTCCTGTCCCCTGTCCGGGTGCGGGAAACCGAAAACCTGGACCTCGGACACCTCCGGGTGCCGGTACAGGCTCTCCTCCACCTCCACCGGATTGATCTCTTTACCGTCTCTGACGATAACGTCTTTAAGACGACCGGTGATCCTGAAGTAGCCGTTTTCATCCATCTGTCCCAGGTCACCGGTGTGGAACCACCCGTCCCGGTCAATGACCGATGCCGTGATCCCCGGCATCTTATAGTAGCCCTTCATGAGAAAGCCCCGTGTACAGAGCTCTCCCTGGCTGCCCGGGGGAAGGTCATCACCGGTGGTAGGATCCACTATCTTCACCTCGTTGCATTCAAGGGCGGTGCCGATGGTCCCCACCCTCAGGTCCAGGGGGTCATCTGGATGGGTCATGGTGATCCACGAGGAGGTCTCTGTAATGCCGTAGGCAACCGTCAGATCCGAAACACCCACATCCTCCACCAGTCTTTTCATAAGCTCCGCCGGACAGGGGGCCCCACCCACAATCCCCTTGGTAACGGTCTTCCACCCCTTCTTCTGAAACCGGGGGTGATCCAGGAGCCCTATGAGCATGGAGGGGGAGCCGTAAACGGCCGTGCACTTCTCCTCCTCAATGCTCTTCAGTACCGCCGGTGGATCAAAGGTCTCGGAGGGCATGATCAGGGCGGCCCCCCTGATAATCCCGGAAAGCGCTATACAGGTGTTCCCGAACATGTGAAACAGGGGGAAAAAGAGACAGATCCTGTCCTCATGGGTGAGGCCCTGGCGCCCCGTGGAGAAGACAGACTTGTTGATCAGCCCTATATGGTCAAGCACTACCCCCTTTGGCCTCCCGGTGGTACCGGATGTGTACATGATGGCCACGGGATCTTCAGGCCTCACCGATTCAACCATACTGTTCAGCAGTCCCGGATCCATATCCTCCCCCATGGCCGTAAGCTCGGTCCAGTGCACGGTCTCTGGAAAGGTCTCATCCGCGATGATGACCACGGTTTCAAGGTCCTCAATCCTGTCCCTGGCGTAAAGGACCGTATCCAGATAGTCCTCATCCTCCACACCCTTTGAGGCTATGATTCCCCTGCACTCGGACTGGGCGAGGATGAACTGCAGGTCTTCCCTGCCCGCGCCTGGATCAACGGGCACGACCACGGCCCCTATCCTGCTGAGGGCCAGCATGGATACGATCCACTCCGGGATGTTGGGTGCCCAGAGGCCCACCCTGTCCTCGGCCGCAAACCCCATTCTTATAAGCCCCCTGGCGGCACGGTCAACCTCCCATGAGAGAAGATCGTAGTTGAACCTGACTCCCCTCTCCCTGTGGATAACTGCGTCATGATCGGGGTATCTCGCTGAAATACCGGTCAGGATATCCCCTACTGTGCTGCGGACAATTTCCATTGCTACCTGTCTCCTTCCTTAGACCCACCCCTTACGCCTTGCGCCTTATGCCCTACGCCCCTATTATATACCACCGGAGTTCAGAGATAACAAGGGAACATTGACCCTGAAATTTGCGCCTTGAAAACCTTGCCCAAACCAACTATAGATTCTTACATATTCGATCCGGGAGTTCGTCTCTCAGACAGAAACAGAGCAACACCCCATTTTCACATATTCACAGTGAAACCGGAAACCGGAGGTCAGGAAATCTGATGGTCCCGATCCAATTTCAAGTTTCCAATTTCAAATATCTTCGGTTTGACTTGAAGACGCGACCCCGGGGACTGCCGCCCAAAAGGCTGGGTGTTGTCGAAGAATCGACGGGTACAATCGGACATTCAGCGCAGGCCGCAGGGTGCAAGGTTTCATAATGAGTCTCGTTACACTCATAAAGGTCTCTCTCCACTTCTTTGAAAGGCAGCTCTTTGACCAGATCGGGCTTCAGATCAACCCTGGTGACAGGATAGGCCTGGTGGGCCGTAACGGCTCGGGCAAGACCACCCTTCTCAGGATCATATGCGGGGAGATCTCCCCCGAGAGCGGGGAGGTCAGGGTAGCCAAGAGGATTCGGATCGGATACCTGCCACAAGACGTCAAGGAGGTCCTGTCAGGGCCCCTGCTCCAGTCTGTGGTTGACTCTATCCCGGGCCGAAAAGGGCTCGCAAAAAGGCTGCAAGAGGCGGAAAACTCCCTGAAGACCGTCACTGACACAGATGCTCAGTCCAGGACAGGGGAAAAGATCGCAGCCCTCCTCCAGGAGATAAACCTGATAGACCGGGAATTCCCCACCCATGAGGCGGAAAAAATCCTCCTTGGTCTGGGTTTCAGGACAGGAGATTTTGAAAGGCCCGCCTCTTCCCTGAGCGGTGGGTGGAAGATGAGGGCAGCCCTGGCCACCCTTCTATATCAGAAACCCGACCTGCTCCTCCTTGATGAGCCAACCAACCATCTGGACATCCCCTCGGTCAGGTGGCTGGTGGATTTTCTTCAGGAGTTCAAAGGGGCCATGATCCTCGTGTCCCACGACAGGGACTTTCTCAACAGACAGGTCAACCGTATAGTCTCATTTGAAAAGGAAGGCATGAGATCGTACAGGGGGAACTACGACTTTTACCTGAAGGCCCGGGAGGAGGAGGTCAGGTCCCTTGAGGCAAGGGCCAGAAACCAGGAGCAGAAGATAAGGGACGCCAGGAGGTTCATAGAAAGGTTCCGCTCCAAGGCCACCAAGGCAAGACAGGCCCAGAGCAAGCTGAAGCTGGTTGAGAAGATGGAACTGGTACAGACCTTTCAGAAGGAAAAGACCATCCACTTCTCCTTCCCTCAGGTTACGCGGAGCGGAAGGGAGGTGGTACTAATGGAGGACCTCTCAAAACGGTTCGGCAGTAACGTACTCTACGACAATCTCAGCCTCAGGGCGCTGCGGGGGGAAAGGATCGCCATAATAGGGCCCAACGGCTGCGGAAAGACCACACTTCTCAGGATCATAGCCGGTGAGATTGAACCTGACAGTGGGAGGGTCTCCCTGGGTCATGGTGTCAGTGTGGCCTATTTTGCGCAGCATCACTCAGACCTGCTCAACCCCAAGAAGACCGTGGTGGAAGAGGTCTACCAGGTGGTCCCCCATGCCAGCATAGGTTTTGTCAGGAATGTGTGCGGGGCCTTTCTTTTTTCTGGGAAGGATGTGGACAAGAGCATCGGGGTCCTGTCAGGGGGAGAAAGGGCCAGGGTCTCCCTTGCGAAACTCCTGGTAAATCCGGGGAATTTCATGCTCATGGATGAGCCCACCAACCACCTTGACATTGAATCATCGGAGAGGCTGATAGACGCCCTCAAAGGGTATGAGGGGACCCTCCTGTTTGTCTCCCACAACCAGTCCTTTGTGAACAGGCTGGCCACGAAGATATGGGACATAAGGGAGGGGGGGGTCGTGGAGTATCCCGGCACCCTGAACGAGTACTACGACCACCTGCTCAAGGCTGAAAAGCCCCTGTCCGATCCTGTGGAGACGGATGAGGAAAGAAGATCCCACAACAGGAAGAAGGGCAACAGAAAAAGGGCAAAGAGGGAGAGGGCCTTAAGGCGCCAGCTTATCTACGAAACCCTAAAACCTATCCAGGACCGTCTTGATTCTCTTGAGGAGAGGATCGAGTTTCTTGAGTCCAGGCAGAAGGCAGTCGAAAAAGCCCTTGCAGACCCGGACGTTTTCGGGGATAAGGAGATAAGCGTGCCCCTCCTCACCGAGTACAGGGATATCCGCGAGGAATTAGACAGGCTCCTCCTTGAGTGGGAAAAGGACCAGGAGAGGCTGGAGTCCGTGAAGCTGGATTTAGTGATGTAGGGCTGGTGAATGGAAAAAGATGAACATCGAACGTTCAACTCGCCACAGGCGAGAAAGCACTTGTCCGCCTTCGGCGGATCGAATATTGAATGGGAAAAAAAGAAGGATAGGGAACTGAGAATGGAAGTAAAAGAGGAACATAAGGCCCTTTTGAGAAAACTGGGGCTTAAAGACGAAGACTTTGAAAGTTTTGACGGTGAACTGGTGCGCTACGAGTACGACAAGGAGAAAGGGGTCCGTATTTACGATCCCTACTACGAGACATCCTACAACGAATATATCGGGATAGACGGCTGGAGCGCCTGGAGCATGGAAAACGACACCTTCATGAGTGACATACTCAAGGATGTCCATGAGAAGGTCCGCAGAAAAGAGGGCACAAGTCCCGGCCCGGATCAGGAGGAGATCCGGGAGGCCCTTGAAATAAAGTTCGGCGGAAAAACCGGCAAGGATTCCTGAACCTCCAGACATCGTTAAGTGGTTAAGTAGTTGAGTGGTTAAGTCGTTGTTATGATTGAGCATACGCATGGTTGCCTTGAAAATTGGACAGTCAGCATTTGAAAAGCCATAACATCCTGAAATAGTAGAATATATTTCCCTACTCAACCATTTAACCACTCAACTATTCAACGAGGTCTGAACCTCAGTCCACACAGTGAAACTCTCCCAATACCTCAAGACCCTCAAGGCCCATCCTGATTTTTGCGATGCCTTTTCATACCACCGCTACCTCCCTTCGCGTGAGGCTGAATTCGGCCCCTCCACACGGTTTCACGAAGATATCCGCGACACCATGGAGAGGTTGGGTCTCACAGGGCTCTACCGGCATCAGGCAGAGGCGCTGGAACATCTCAAAAAGGGGAACAACCTCCTGGTTGCCACGGAAACTGCCAGCGGCAAGAGCCTCATCTACAACGTCGCGGTCCTTGAAAAAATCCTGGATAACAGAAAGAGCAGGGCCATATACATCTTTCCCCTAAAGGCCCTGGAGCAGGATCAGCTCAAAAATCTCTCCCCGTGGCTCAGGGGAATAAGGGGCATGGAGATCTCGGCCGACATCTACGACGGTGATACCACGCCCTACCGCAGGAAGAAGATCAGGGAACGTATCCCCCACATCCTTCTCACCAATCCGGACATGCTCCACAGGGGAATCCTGGCCCATCATCACAACTGGGAAGGGCTTCTCAGGGATCTCTCCTTTGTGGTCATAGACGAGGTCCATACCTACCGGGGTATCTTCGGGTCACACCTGGCCCAGATCGTACGGCGCCTGAAGAGGCTGTGCAGGATCTACGGGTCGTGCCCCAGGTTCATCCTCCTGTCTGCCACCATCAGCAACCCAGAGGACTTTGGTCAAAGGCTGATCGGAGAGGAGATCCAGGTAATACAGAGAAGCGGAACCCCCAGGGCGGGCCAGCATTTCATCTTTCTCAATCCTGAGGAAAGCCCCAACTTCTTCTCTGCAAAGCTCTTTGTTCACTGCATGCGAAGCGGCTTCAGGACCATAGCCTTTACCCAGGCAAGGAAGGTTACCGAACTGATCCACGTGTGGACCTCCCGATTGGCACCCGAACTGACCAGGAGGATCAGCTCCTATCGGGCAGGCTTCATGCCCGGAGAGAGGAGGGGCATCGAGAAAAGACTGGCCAGCGGTGATCTCATGGGGGTGGTCACCACCAGCGCCCTCGAAATGGGGATCGACATCGGATTCCTCGACATATGTATCCTGGTGGGGTACCCGGGCACCATTATTAACACCTTTCAGCGCGGGGGCCGGGTGGGCCGCTCCGGCAGGGAATCCATGGTGATCCTGGTGGGAAAGCCCGACGCCCTGGACCAGTACTTCATGAAACACCCGGCTGATCTCTTTGAAAGGCCCTTTGAGGCGGCGGTCCTTGACCCTGACAACCCGGTCGTCGTCCACGACCACCTCCCCTGCGCTGCCGCAGAGGCCCCCATCACCCTCAGGGATCGGGCATTCTGGGGAGAGGGACTTGATCCGCACCTTGAAAAGCTGGAACAGGAGGGCCTTTTAAACAGGACCGCAGAGGGAGATCCGGTCTGGTTCTCATCGAGGCGCAACCCCCAGCTCACGGTCAATATCCGCACGGCCGGCCAGACCTACACCATATTTGAAAGGGAGACGGGACAGGCCATCGGCACGGTGGACGGTATCAGGGCCTTTAAGGAGTGCCATCCTGGCGCCATCTACCTGCACCGGGCCCGCCAGTACGAGGTGGACCGGCTCATACTGGACAAGAAGGATATCGTGGTCCACCGGTCCCGGCTCAACTATTTCACGCGTACCCGCAGTGAAAAGGAGACCGAGATCATAAAAACAGTTCGCAGCAGGCCAGCGGGTCAGTTCCTTGTGAAGGAGGGGAGGCTCAAGGTCTTCGAACGAATCACCGGTTATGAGAAGAGGACCCTTCCCGGCCAGGGCCTCATCGGTGTCTTTGATCTGAACCTTCCCCCGCAGATCTTCGAGACCATCGGGTTCTGGATTGAAATCGAGCCGGTCATAATGCGCTTTATCGAGGAGAAGGGGGGACATTTCATGGGAGGGATTCACGCCATAGAACACGCCGCCATCGGGATCTTTCCCCTCTTTGCCCTCTGTGACCGAAACGACATCGGCGGCATATGCTATCCGCACCATCCCCAGGTGCAAAAGAGCGCCATATTCATCTACGACGCCTATCCGGGCGGCGTGGGCCTGGCGCACAGGGGTTTTGAGGTTGTACTTGAGCTCCTTGAAAAAACCCTGGAGATCGTGAAAAGCTGTGAATGTGAGGACGGGTGCCCTTCGTGCATCCATTCACCAAAGTGCGGATCGGGCAACAAACCCCTGGACAAGGGAGCGGCAAGCCTGATCCTGGAGGCACTCACAGGACGCATATCCCTGAGCGAAATGTCAAACGAAAAGGTCACTGAGATAGCCCCTCCCCTGGTCCAGGAGAAGGAGCCGGAAAGGGAAGAGGCACGGGGGCCACGGATCATATACCTGGACCTTGAGACACAGAAGACCGCCCAGGAGGTGGGCGGCTGGCAGAACGCTCATCTCATGAGGATCTCCGTGGCAGTGATATTTGACAGCCTTGATGAGAGGTTTTTCACCTTTGAAGAGGACAGATTAGGGGAACTCATGGGTCGTCTCACAGGGGCCGACCTGATCGTGGGTTTCAACATCAAGAGGTTTGACTACAGGGTCCTACGCGCCTACACACAAAGGGATCTTGGGACCCTGAACACCTTTGACATCTTAGAGGACATTCACAGGCGCTTAGGTTTCAGGCTCAGCCTGGATCACCTGGCCAGGGAGACCCTGGGAACAGGGAAGACTGCCCACGGTCTCCAGGCAGTGGAGTGGTTCAGACAGGGTGAGATGAAAAAGCTCGCCGAATACTGCCAAAACGATGTTTCGACCACCAGGGATCTGTTCCTCTTCGGGCTCGAAAACGGGTACATGGTCTATCGGAAGAAGGGGGTTGAGACGAGGCTGCGCCTCGCGGTTGACTGGGACATGGAGAGGCTCTTGGGCTGACAAGGGCAATGCCTTGATTCCACGACCCGGAACCCGTTGAGCTCTAAAACGACGAGTTCACCCACGCGAGTTGCGAGCGTCGGCTGGAGACTCTTGTTCTCTTACTTTCTTCCCGATTTCATAGAGGAAGTCAGGCGAAAAATCAGCGTTATTAGGCCATACGATCGTATCTACATCAGGGTTAATGGAGAAGGACTTGAAGAAATCCAGGTCCTTAAGCGGCTCAAAAATGAGCCCATCAAGGTGCGGGTGCAAATCGACGACCTTGATTTCTCCGCTATCAAATTGTACCTTTATCTTATAGCTTTCAAGATATTCGGCCTCCGTTTTACCCATCGCATAATCATCCTCCTAATCAAGAGGTTCAATCCTTTCCAGAGGTTCCTTCCTTTGAGTCCTTTCCCAGTTCGCCATAAGCTCATCTCTATGTTGGAACGTCCATTCCAAAACCAAGGAGGTTGCCCGCCTTGGGAGCCCTCCAACGAGGTCTGCATGTTATAAGAGATCCCCCGTTCAGGTCATCAATTTCGGAAATAGGCTTTCAAACGATGGAGCAGTACCGCGGCTTTTCGCCGGGGGAGGGATCGTTGACCAACAAACGGCTGGTGAGTGCGAGCTTGCACGCGGCCGGATACTCCCTTGATGGTTCAACGAATTATTCTCCGGCGTACGTGGGGACCGATACAAAGAAACCCACTCCCTGTCATCATTCCCCGTGGGATATCCTTAACCTGTCGGCAAGCGTCCCCACTGCCACGGCAAAGAAGTTCGATCGGTTCCACTTGAGGATTACGCTGTAGTTGGGGTAGGCCAGAAAGGCCCGGCCACCCTTTCCATCGGGCTGGACCACCCATGCCCGCACCCGGGAGTCGTTGTTCAGTCCCCTCCCCGAAACGCCCATCCTCTCCCATTCACCGACGGTCTTTGTTGCGCGGGGACCTATAAGCCCCCTGTCGAACCCATCCGGAAGCCGCACCTCCCTGCCCCATCCCTGGCCCTTTTTCCAGCCTGACCGGGCCAGGTAGTTGGCCCCGGAGGCCAGGGCGTCGGCCACATTGTTCCAGATATCGATCCTGCCGTCCCGGTCATGGTCCACGGCATAGGCGTGAAAGGATGATGGCATGAACTGCACCTGGCCCATGGCCCCTGCCCAGGATCCGTTCATACGGTCCACTGAAATATGTCCCTCGTCCAGGATCTTCAGGGCGCGGAGCAGCTCCTTTCTGAAGTAGTTGCTGCGCCTTCCGTCATAGGCCAGGGTGGCCAGGGCCGCGAGGACCGGATAACCGCCGGTACGCTGCCCGTAACGTGTCTCAATGCCCCAGAGGGCCACCACATACTCGGGCTGGACCCCGTACTTATCTGAGATGCCTTTGAGGAGGTTTCTGTGCTCATGGAGCCTTTCCCGTCCCTGCTGAACGCTCTTTTCAGTGATCATCCGGCCGAGGTACTCATCAAGGGTAAGCCTGAACTCGGGCTGAGCCCGGTCGAGCCTGATGACCACGGTAAGGGGCTTCAGGCCTGGGAGGGCCTGATCCAGGGTGTTTGCGGAGATACCCATAGAGAGGGCCTCTTTACGTACCCCTTTGAGCCAGGTCTTAAACAATGGTTTTTCCGCCTGGGCAGAGGGCTCAGGCGCCCACAGAGCGAGAAGGGCTGTGAGCAGAAGACCTGAGGCCAGGAACCTGGCCTTCAGGCCCCACAAAATCCGCATCCCGCACAAAGTCCAGCAGGAGAAGGGGACCCGCCTGCCCGAGGTATCATGGGCCGCTTCCATGTGGGTCATATGGTCCAGGTCAGGGGCCTTTTTCATTAAAATTCTCCTTTGAATGGTCCTGATAACGATTATTACCCGGGGGAGGAGATTTTTCAAGGTCTAAATAACCTTTCCCTTCCGGCAATGAAAAGGCTTGCATGGAGAAAGACCGATGATTATCATCTGCGGACCGGGACAAGCGTAAGGCCCGGATCCCTTGTCTGAACCTTGAGGATGGCACTATGATGACCGATACACCCAGGATCTTACCCGAGGAACTGGCCTTTGATATTGACGGGGTAATAGCCGATTCCTTCAGGGCCTTTGTGAGAACGGCCCGTGACAGGTACGGACTGGATATCCGGTACGAGGAGATCACGGACTACGACTTCAGACAGGTTATCGATATCGACGACAAAACGAGCGATGAAATCGTGGAGATGATACTGGAGGACCCACTTGGAATGGGCATAGACCCCATAAGGGGCGCCGCAGAGGTCCTAAGACGCCTTTCACTCCTCAGGCCCATACGCCTTGTCACGGCGAGGAGCAACAGGGAGGCCATCGGCGCGTGGTTTCACAGGATCCTGGGGCTTGGGGACGGGAGGGACATTATTGTTGAGGCGGTTGGATCCCACAAGGAAAAGCTACCAATACTCCTCAGACACGGGATCAGATACTTTGTGGAAGACCGCCTGGAAACCTGCTATCTTCTACATGGAAGCCCGGTCACCCCCATCGTCTTTGAACAGCCCTGGAACCGCGGGGACCACCCCTTCTTGCGCGTGGAAAACTGGGAGGAGATCGGGGAGATGATCAAGTGGCCTCCCTGACCGGGGAAAAAACAGCCAGTCCCTCTGGTTCATTTCCCGATTACGATTTTCGGCCGCCACTTGAGCCACTCATCCCTGACTTCATCATGCAGGACAAACCTGGCGCCGTTTTTCACAGGTCTGCCGGAGGGCGGGCCTGAAACGGTCTCCTTTTTCACGCCTCCCCCTTTTTTTCCCTTTGGGTCATCGAGGGTTACACCCCTGGCCTTGTCAAACCCGGTCTGTTCCCCACCGGCGCTCACCCTGGCCGGTGTGGCAAAGGCAATGCCCCCCTCCAGGATGGACTGCATCGATTCTGTCCTCACCTTTGC
>DREN01000028.1 GCA_011051075.1 Deltaproteobacteria bacterium
ATATTGCACTGAGGTCCAAATTTGGAAATCCAACCGTAAAATGACCCTGTAGGAAACAACATATCAGATTCGTGGGGCAGTTTTTGAAGTGAATCGGATCTAGGGTTCTGGCTTTCTTGAGAAAGTATATGAGAAGGCACCCATTATAGAACTGCTGGTAAGAGGTTTGCGACCTGAGACTCAGGTTCCAATAGAGGTAACTTATAAGGGCGAGGTTTTGATCACAACACCCTAAATATATGCCTCCCCTTAAGGCCCAGGTTCAGAAGGATTTGGGCCTTTTTTTTGGTACCCCGAAGAGGTTAGCCGCAGACCCCCCAGACAGACACAGACCTTTCTCCTGCGGAGCTCGCAGGAGAAATATAGTCACCGCTTCGCGGAAAAGCTCCCAGAAAAGAGAAAACCCGCCTGAATCCATCTACTTTGAGGGCCGTGGAGGGACCATAGGCCACCTGAACATGACTTCAGGCGGAAGTGAAATTACTTCATTATTACTTCAAGGCGGTACCGGCAAAGAGAAAGGGGGCCGGCATGAGAACCTAACCCCCTCCAAAAATTGAGTATTTATGGTGCCGAGACCCAGAATTGAACTGGGGACACGGGGATTTTCAGTCCCCTGCTCTACCGACTGAGCTATCTCGGCACGCGACAGCAGGATTTATAGCAGAGAGCTCTTGTCAGGTCAAGGGTAAATTTGGATCATGGGAGATTTTTCCCGCTTTCTTCCATCTCCAGATCGAACTCAAGGGGCTCGATCTCCAACTCAAGCAGTGCCCCTCGTCCCTTCTCTTCCGTAGCATCATCTTCCCGGGCAAAAAGCGCCGAGGATTCCTCTGGCAGCGGGTCAGGCTCTACCTGGGCTGGGATGGGTCCTGAAGCCTGGTTGGGCTGTGTCACGGATGCCTCTGTTCCTGTAATGGGCGCCCCGTAATCAGGTGGTTGAGAGTGAAAAGGTGTCTGGTCACGGGACTGCTCGTCAGACTTCGCCTGTCCCGGGTCGGCTTCTATCTGCATGGGAACCGGTGTATCACTGGGGTGATCTCCGAGAGAAGTGAGCAATTCCTCAGGCACGCCACCCTTGGCACTATCCTCCGGCTGTTCCTTTATTTTCATGGCTACAGGTCCCTGGGGCTGAAATCCCTCGTTTGAGATAAACGTCATGGAGAGGGGCTTTGGTTCGTAGGATGGAAGTCCCATCAGTTCCCTTTCCTGAGTCAGGTCCTTGCCACATCTTGGACAGGCAGCGTTATGGTCAAAGCTTATGAAATTACACTTGGGGCATTTCATCTGAAACTCCTCTCAGACTTGATTTCATCTTGTGTGTAACTATACAATCTTAGAAAAATATTTTGGGGTCGCTATTCCACGGTTCTACATCGTCCGCAGAGGTGTTATCTGATTGATCCTGGTCCCGCCACAGGCGGGACTTGCTACTTGATGAAAAAAAGGGGTGATTCCTATAGACATCAAGTATCCATAAACCAGTCCCCAGCATCCAGTCCCGCCTGTGGCGGGACCAGTATCTGACCTCAATGAACCTCGGTTTTCTCTTTATGGCAATGGATTGGTATACCCCAAAAACATTATCTTAAAGGCTATATGAGGTCTATCAATCAGAAGATTTCAGAGTATCTTAAGCCTTTTTTCCATGTATCAGAGCATCTCTGGCTAATTGATCGCAGCGCTCATTTTCCAGGTGCCCTTGATGGCCCTTGATCCAGTTCCACTCTATCTCGTGGCTCTTACTCAGGTTCACGATCTCCTCCCAGAGGTCCCTGTTCATCACCGGCCTTTTCTGGGAAGTCAGCCAGTTGTTCCTGATCCACCGTGGAAGCCATTCACTCATCCCTTTCATCACATATTTGGAATCGGTGTAAAGCCTTACCCTGCAAGGCCGTTTGAGTTGACGCAGGGCCTCGATAACGGCCATCATCTCCATACGGTTGTTGGTGGTTTTGGCATCATACCCGGAGATCTCTTTGGTTATGTCGCCATATTTTAAGATGGCACCGTAACCACCAGGGCCTGGATTTCCGCTGCAGGCCCCATCGGTAAAGATCTCCACAACCCTGGTAATTTTATCATTCATAATGGGATGTCAATGTTTTTGATCACAGGTGCTGAAGCGTGGTTTGATGATCCAGTTTGTGGCAGAGTATATCCAGCATAACCGTGAAATCGATGTTCTGAACCAGACAGCATTCAGGAACGCTGATCCTGGTGGGAGAAAAATTCAGAATGGCGTTTACATTTGCCTTGAGCAGAAGATTCGCAACTGCCTGGGCAGCAGAAGCAGGGGTGGTAATAACACCGATCTCAATGTCCAACTCGTCAATGGCAGCATCCAACTCCCTGATGTCCCGCACCTTCAGACCGGATGGAAGGTCGGCGCCTATCTTGTCAGGGTCATTGTCAAATGCTGCCACGCACTTGAAACCCCTTGCCGAGAAGTTATGATGCTGAAGAAGGGCAAGCCCCAGGTTCCCCACGCCCACAATACCCATATTCCAGTCGCGATTTATGGCCAGTATCTTCTTGATCTGGGCCTGTAGATCTATCACGTCATAGCCCACCCCTCTGATGCCGAACTCACCGAAGTATCCAAGGTCTTTTCTCACCTGGGCCGGATTGCCCTGGCACAACCAGGCTAATTTTTCAGAGGAAACCATACGATATCCGTCGAATTCCAGGAGCTCGAGCTGTCTGTAATATATGGAGAGCCTGGTGATGGTGGCGTCTGGTATCTTATCTGATTTTGTCATTTTCTGAGTTTTCTCCTTTTGCCGTCCCGGGGTCAAGGGTTCAGTAAAACCAGATACAACCTTACGATCTCCCTTGAACCCTAACGGAAACGGTGCTCAGATGTCAAGGATCGGAATTTCAGGGGTTTGATAATCGGCTTGCGTTTAGGGGCGAGACCTTATATGATATGCCCCAGTAAATCCAATCTCTTCTTTTGGTCCAGTTTCAGATTACGGCTTCGTGCCTCAGACCCCTTATGAGATCGTCCATCTTCTTGGCGGAGATCCTGCTTGCAGGGCTATGGGGAATTCACACTTCAAAACGTTCCGAGGAGGGAACAGGAGACCGTTTCAGGGCTTATCTGAGGAAAAGAACGGTTGGGTCTTATGGAAGAAACAAGAGAGTTGGCTAAGAGGTGTCATGACCTGGGTTATAATGAATTGCCGGAAGGGGTCATTGACAGGGTAAAATACCTTGCCCTGGACTACTTGGGGGTTGCTGCACGGGGGTCTTTGAGTGATTCCAGCGCCCCTGTCCTGAACTTTGTTTCCAATAGGGGGATGGTCGGGGAGGGGGCAGTGGTCATAGGAACAGACTTGAAGGCTGACCCGACCTATGCCGCTCTCGCAAACGGGGCATTTGCACACTCTATTGAGCTTGACGATGTGGTCAACGAGGCATCTCTGCACCCGGGTGTGGTCATCATCTCCTCTGCTTTGGCATCTTCCCACATTGCCGGAAGTGGTGGTCGGGCCTTGATTGAGGGGATCGTTGCGGGTTATGAGGTGATGGTCAGGCTGGGTTTTTCCCTTGATCCAGCGGCCCATTATGCCCAGGGTTTTCACCCGACCGGCACCTGCGGAACCATGGGATCGGCAATAACCGCTGCGAAGATACTCGGACTGGACCAGGAGGCTATGACCAACGCCCTGGGAATCGCGGGCAGTCAGGCCGCTGCATCCATGGAGTTCCTCTCGGATGGCTCGTTTACCAAACGTTTGCACGCGGGTTGGGCCGCCCACAGCGGTGTCATTGCAGCCCTTCTTGCCAGTGAGGGTTTCACCGGGCCGGGGACGATTATTGAAGGAAGGCACGGGTTTTTGAGATCTTACTCACCAAACTCCGATCCCTCCTCTCTTTTTGAGGGTTGGGGTGATCCTTTCAAAGTGATGAAGACGAGTATCAAGCCCCACGCCTGCTGCCGTTATAAACAGGGCCCCATAGATGGGATTTTGGAGATAATGCATGAAAACAGGTTAAAGCCTTCGGATATTGATGAGGTGAAATTGGGGATTTTGAAAGCCGGGATTCCCATTGTCGCCCAGCCGGAGGAATCCAAATACGTCCCCAAGTCGATTGTGGATGCACAGTTCAGTATGCCCTTTGGGGCTGCAGTTGCAATCTTGTGTGGGAGAGCAACACTGGAAGAGTACACACAGAAGAATATCATGTCCCCTGAAATCAAACAGATGATGGCTAAAATTTATTGCGTGGAGGACCCGGAACTTGAGAGAGATTACCCTGAGAAGTGGCCTGCCTCTGTGAACATATCAACGAAAGAGGGTCGGCAATATCACGCAAGAGTTGAATTTCCTAAGGGTGACCCGGAAAACCCTCTTACATGGGATGAGTTGATCCAGAAATTCAAAGGTCTCATTTCCCCTGTGTTTTCTGATGAAAGAGGCGCTGAAATTATTCGTTATGTCAGGGGGATAGAATTAGCAAAGGACTTAAGAGATCTTTCAATTCTCCTGTCAAAATCCCAAAAAAGCTGTACCGCCCATAAGAAAGGAGGGGCTCATGCGGCTGCTTGAACATGAATCAAAAGAGATACTTGGCAGGTATAGTATTCCTACACCCAAAGGAGATGTAGTCGGATCTGCAGAAGAGTTCAATATGGACGGTCCGGTTATGCTCAAGGCACAGATCCCTTTGGGTGGCCGTGGGAAGAGCGGGGGGGTCATTGAGGTCTCCTCTGCTGGGGAGGCAAAAGAGAAGATTGAACATCTTCTCTCAACACCCATAAGGGGGTACAGGGCCAGAAAGATTCTTGTGGAGGAGGTGATAGCTGTTTCCCAGGAATTTTTCATGGCCGTGACCTATGACACGGTGGCAAAAGACCCCCTGGTTATTTTTTCCAAGGAGGGGGGTGTTGATATAGAGGATTTGTCAGCCACGCAGCCGGAAAAACTCCAAAAAGAGCTGTTTACGGTTCGGGCCAGGCTTCCCCAGTACCGTGCCAGGGAGATCGTCTCAGAGGCGGGGATCTCAGGCAGAAAGCTTCTGGGATTGGGGGCCATCCTTTCAAAGCTGGTCGATATCTTTCTGGATTACGATGCAACGGTGGTTGAAATCAATCCATTGGCCCTTACAGGTGACGGGAAATTAGTTGCGCTCGACTGTCATCTTGAGATCGATGATGATGCCCTTTACCGGCACAAGGATCAGGCAGAAAAACTGTCACTCCACGACAGATACGAAGGGGGCCGGAAAAGTACGGATTTTGAACTTAGGGCAGCCGAGATTGATAATCTGGATCATAGGGGGGTTGCCGGCCGGATGATAGAATTTGATGGTTTGCTTGGGTTGATCATCGGTGGAGGAGGGGCATCCCTTACGGCATTTGATGCTGTAAGACAACATGGCGGCAGGCCTGCCAACTACTGTGAAATAGGGGGGAACCCCTCTGTTCTAAAGGTGAAGGAACTGACAAAGCATATCCTGGCAAAGAGAGGGGTGGAGAAAATAGCCATTATTATGAACGTTGTGAGCAACACCAGGGTCGATCTTGTTGCCCGCGGTGTTGTAAAGGGGATCCTGGAGGCAGGCCGGGTGCCTTCCGATACGGTGGCTGTTTTTCGAGTGCCTGGTGCATGGGAGGAGGAGGGGTTCAAGATCCTTTCAAAGTACGGGGTGCCCTACTGTGACAGGAGCGTTTCCATTGATGAGGCGGCTAAGATGGCTGTTGAGAGAACAAGGTGTTGATCGGGGATTAAGAGGGGAGAGACAGGATGGCCATATTGGCGGGTCGAGATATCAGGGTTATTATTCAGGGGATCACCGGGAGAGAGGCGGCTTCCTTCACCAAAGACATGCTGGATTACGGCACCCGGGTAGTTGCCGGGGTGACCCCGGGCAAACAGGGGCAGGAGGTTCATGGCGTGCCCGTTTATGACACGGTTCGCAGGGCCTTGAAACGACACACGGCCGATGCCTCGGTCATTTCCGTGCCACCTGGAATGGTCAGGGAGGCCGTACTGGAAGCCCTTGAAAACGGAATAAAACTTCTTGTGGTGGTGAGCGAGAGAGTACCAAGGAAAGATGTGATCGACTTTCTGGAAGTGGCAAGGGAACAAGATGCCCGGGTTATAGGACCTAATACGCTCGGGATAATCTCCCCTGAAAGGGTGAAATTAGGGATGGCCGGGGGACCGGTTGATGATGTTAAGAAGGCATATGTCCCCGGAAATGTGGGAATAGCCTCGAGGAGCGGGGGGATGACAACGGAGATTGCCAACCTTTTGACAACACACGGGATCGGGCAGAGCACCTGCATAGGGGTCGGAGGAGATCCCGTTGTAGGTTCCAATTTTCTTGACCTCATTCCCCTCTTTGATCAGGACCCTGAGACAGAGGCGGTGGTTCTGTTCTGCGAGCCAGGGGGGATCATCGAAGAGAGCCTGGCCGAAATGGTCATTTCTCAAAGAATAGCTCTGCCCATTGTTGGCTTCATAGCCGGTCGCTTTATGGATGATATGCCAGGTGTGAGGTTCGGCCACGCAGCGACCATCGTGGAGGGGGATAAGGGAACGGCCAAAGGAAAGGTCGAGAGTTTCAAAGAGGCAGGCATTCATGTTGCGGAGTCATTTTCAGATATCGTTAAGATATTGCGGGACGTTATGTAAGGGGGGGGAGGGAAGGATACTGTACAATGGAGCTTACAAAGATTCAGGAGAGGATTTGGGACCGAGTGAAGACCGAACTTGAAGATGAGCCCGTGGCCAGTCCGGATCATGTGGAGAGGATGACCGGGTGGTGTCAGGTTCTTGGTCCTAAGGTGGGGGCGGATATGGAAGTTCTAACAGCAGGCGCCCTTCTTCACGATGTGGGCGTTGTGATCAACCGGAAAAATCATTATACGGTGGGACGGACCAGGGCTGCGGAGATCTTAAGAGAGGTGGATTTTCCGGAGGAAAAGATAGAAGATGCTCTCCATGTCTTAGAGGCCCACAGCCGTTACGGGGGCCCAGACCCTGAGACAACAGAGGCGAAGGTGGGGCAGGACGCGGATGCCCTGGAATATATCGGGGCCATTGGCATCCTTCGGGCCTTGATTCGGGGGCTCAACGACGGCTCTTTTAACGGCAGAATCAGCGATTTTCCCCAGTTCCTTCAGTCTATTCTCGCCAAGGTGGAAGATACCTTCCACACAAAGGAGGCCGAGGCCGTAGGACGGGCAAGGCTGGAATATATGAAGAGCTTCATTGAGCGCATAAAAAAAGAATTAAAGAGTGAGGCTTAAGATGATAGAGCTTGGACCTTTAAGAACGGCGCTCTTTGTTCCTGGCAACCGGCCTGATCGTGTGGATAAGGCTGTAAAAACAGGCGCTGATGCCGTCATTATCGATCTTGAGGACGCAGTCCCATTAAGCGAGAAAGAGGCGTCACGGGCAAAGGTGCGAAATAAGATCTTAGAGCATGCTGAAAGGAAGATCATCGTTCGGGTCAACAGCCTCGATTCTCCATTTTTTCAGGGGGACCTGACTGAAGTGATCACGGGTAGTCTTGCCTGTCTCATGGTGCCGAAGGTAGAGAACGGGGCCCATATTCGAGAAATCAATGAAAACCTGCTCAAGGTTGAAAAAGAGATGGGTATGGAAGAGGGGGCTGTTTCCATTATTCCCCTGATTGAGTCGGCAGGGGCTGTGCAAAATGTTTTTCAGATTGCCACTGAAAAGACAGAACCCGCCAGGATCTACTGTGTAGCGTTTGGGGCCGCCGACTATACCCTGGATATGGGGATCGAGATCACCAAAGAGGGTTCAGAACTTTTATATCCACGCTCAACGATTGCCGTGGCCTCCCGTGCCGCAGGAATAGAGCCTCCGCTGGACACGCCCTTTATGATGGATCTAAAGGACATGGAAGCCCTTAAAGTTGATGCCTATAGGGCGAAACAGTTAGGATTCCAGGGTAAGCTGTGTATCCATCCCAATCAGATCGAACCCTGCCATCTTATTTTTTCACCGGCAAAAGAAGAAATACTTTATGCGGAGAGGGTTGTGCGGGTATTCGAGGATGCGGAAAAGGGAGGATCGGCAGCCATACTATTGGATGGCAAATTTATCGATTATCCTGTTGTAGAGCGTGCAAGGCAAATATTGAAAGTGGCAAAACTCATATAAAACGATAGGAAGATGGTTAACGATGAGTGAATTCATCAAGGTCGAGATCGATAAATCAAAGTGTTTGGGAATCGAGGCATGTGGCGGGTGCCTGAAGGTCTGCCCTGTGAACATCTTCGATGAGAAGAATGACGAACCAATGATTGTTCAAAAAGAGGAGGATGAGTGCACCCTGTGCGATCTGTGCATAGAGGCGTGCGGCCCCAATGCCGTCACTATCCATAAACTCTATGAAGATTACTAAATTTGATTGCCTTGTAAAGCCTGTTTTTTCGCGCAAAGCCACTAAGTGCGCAAAGGATATTATCTATACTATCTTAGAAAAATATTTTGGGGTAGCTATTCCACGGTTCTAAATCGTCCGCGGAGGTGTTATCTCAATTGATCCTGGTCCCGCCTGTGGCGGGGCGGGACCAGGATCTGACCTCAATGAACCTCGGTTTTCTCTTTATGACAATGGATTGGGTGTACCCCAAAAACATTATCTTAAACGCTATATATTTCACCCCATAACTTTTGGAAGCTTTGCGGCCTTGCGGTCATTACTCCAAGGAAAATTCTATGAACACAGAAGTCATCAGATCGAAGGTTGAGGCATTCCTCATCACATGGCTTAAGAAGATTCCCTTTGTCTCGTTATATGCTGGAACGAGGGGATGGTTTTATCTGATAAGCTGGGCCCATCGAATCACCGGCATCCTCCTGGTGATATCCCTGTGGGCATATCTTTACGGTTTTCATGCATTGCAGGCTTCCCAAAAGCTCTTTATCCTGGCCCTACTCCTGTGGATACTGGCCATTCCCATGGTCTTTCATGGGTTCAATGGGGCCAGGCTGATTTTCTATGAGTGTTTCGGAAACCGGAATGATGATGCCATGATCCGATCGGTTTTCGCCCTCTCCTTTATCTACTTGGCCGTATTGGGGATGCTCATGCTCATGGGAAATCAGATAGTATCTCCATTTTTGTACTGGGTGATTATGTTCGCTCAGGCCATGGTCCTTCCCTATGGTCTTGCAACGAGAATATTAACCAGCAGACATTCTGTTTTATGGAAAATGCAGAGGATCAGTGGATCCTTCCTTCTGGTTATGGTTCCTGCCTACTTTCTATTCATTTCTCTCAACCGGTCACCGGAGATCGAGGCAGATTTCCTGATCACCGGTATTCAAGGGCTTTTTTTGACGGTCGTCTATATTCTCCTGCTTCTGAGTGCAGTTTTCCATGCCGGCTATGGGGTTTGGTCTGTGATGAGCGACTATCTCTCTTCTCGAAATCTCATAAAAGGATTGGCAGGACTGGTTGCATTAATCACATTGATTTTTACATGGATCGGCCTGCGTGCGGCCCTGAGTGTTTGAGAACTGAAAGGAATTTCCTCACCGATGACTCAGAGATTTAAGATTTCTTCCACATTGCGTTGTGATCTCTTGATCATAGGGGCGGGAGGGGCCGGTCTTCGATGTGCGTCTGCCGTATTGGAGAAAAAACCCGGTACCCATATCGTTGCTGTTACAAAGGTGGCGAGCCCTCAGAAATCCCACACCCAAACCGCCCAGGGCGGTATGGCTGCCGTGGATCCCTCTGATCCCTTTGATAAACCCGTATATCATATGTTCGATACCTGGAAAGGTTCGGACTGTACTGCGGATCAGAACATCATCAAGAAGATCGTTGAGGCTGGGTGGGAACAGGCCGTCTGGATGGAGAACCGGGGTATGCATTTTACTCGCACGGAGGATGGAAAACTGAGCAAAAGGACCTTTGGCGGGCATACCGTGAACTTTGGTGAATCATCCGCCTTTCGATGCGTATTCGAGGCTGACCGGACTGGAAAAGGGATCATGGATAATGTGTGGGGTGAGAGCATCAAGGGGGGGACTGAGTTCATAAATCAGGCAGTTGTCACTGAGCTTCTGATGAAAGGTGATAGATGCGTGGGGGCGGTCATATTCAGGCAGAAGGAGGGGGAGTTTGTCACTGTTCTGTCCAGGGCAACGGTCTTTGCCACGGGCGGCAACGGGCAGGTCTTTAAAGTCACCACAAATTGCCGCCAGAATACAGGGGATGGGAACGCCATTATCCTTGATGCCGGCCTGCCGGTGATGGACCCGGAAGCGATCCAGTTCCACCCCACTGGAATTG
>DREN01000259.1 GCA_011051075.1 Deltaproteobacteria bacterium
CATGTTCCAGTTGGACTCCCACATCAACGATGAGTTCGCTGAAAGGGTTGTGGATGAATTTCTGAAATTCAGACCTCGTTGAATAGTTGAGTGGTTAAATGGTTGAGTAGGAAAATATATTCTCCTATTTCAGGATGTTATGGCTTTTCAAATGCTGGCTGTCCAATTTTCAAGGCAATCATGGGTATGATCAATCATAACAACGACTTAACCAGTCAACTACTTAACCACTTAACGATGTCTGGAAATTACTCCATCAGGATAAATCAGACATGAAAAATCTGTAACCGTGAGGGGGTGATATCGCTCTAAATTACAGGCATGAAGTTTCCCAAGACTTCTAAGGCGTTATTTTCGCACGGAAAGCACAGGTGATCAGACATGAAAGGAAGGGTAATCATGAAAAAATGCAGTCTTTTTATTGCAGTTGCAATGGCCCTGTTACTTCTCACCCTGTCAACGGCCCATGCCGGAGAAAAGCTCAGGGTCGGAGTGCTCAAGCTGACCTCTTCCGCTCCTATCTTTATTGCAGTGGAAAAGGGGTTTTTCAAGGAACAGGGCCTGGATATAGAGCAGGTGTTCTTCAGATCGGCCCAGCCCGTGGCAGTGGCAATGGCATCGGGCGACATCGTCGTGGGTGCAACGGGTATAACCGCCGGCCTTTATAATGCCATTGCCGGGGGCTTCAAGATGAAGATCGTCGCTGACAAGGGCCGTGAGTGGGAGGGGTATCAGCTTTGCGGCATCATGGTCAGCAAGAAGGCCTGGGACAAGGGTCTCCGCACCATCAAGGACCTGAAAGGCCATCGTGTGGGCGTGACCCAGATAGGATCCACCTTTCACTATATGCTGGGCAATATGCTTGAGAAAAACGGGATGACCCTGAAAGACGTTAAGGTCACTCCCCTGGGGGGGGTCAAGAGCATGATGGATACGGTGGCGTCTGACCAGATTGAAACAGCCTTCATGGTCCAGCCCTTCTGCTCGGTGATGGAGGCCAAGAAGATGGGGCACCGGATGCTCTGGGTCAGCGACTATCTCAACTACCAGATAGCGGTTATCTTCTTCGGTGATACCATGACCAAGGACAGGAAAACGTCCGACGCCTTCATGAGGGCCTATATCAAGGGGTGCCGCTGCTACTATGACAACTGCCTGAAAAAAAAGGATGGAAAGACCGTCAGGGGACCCTACTTTGATGAGGTTATGCAGATCATCTCCAAGTACACGGGCCGAAAGCCCAAGCTCATTGCCATGGGGCTCAACTATAACGACCGGAACGGTCGGCTTTATGCCGAGGATATTCAGCACCAGATCGACTGGTACTACGACCATGGTCTGATCGGCAAACGGCTTGATGCCAGGAAGATCGTGGATATATCCTTCTGGGAGCGGGCCATGAAAGAGCTGGGCTTGAAACCCTGATCCGAACAAGCCGGAACCATAATTGTATCGCGCCAAGCCGCAAAGCCCGCAAAGAAAAACAGTAACAAATTTTGTGTGCTTTTTGTCGGCCCTTGGTGGATTTGCACAAGACTTAATCGGAACTGTCTAAAACCTTTCAGACGGGCGAGCATGCGCGTTGTAATAGAAAAGATCAGCAAGACCTTTGAAGATGGCTCCGGCGGGCAGACCGAGGCCCTCAGGGACATAAACCTGAGCAATGAAGAAAATGAATTTCTCGTGGTTGTGGGCCCTTCGGGATGCGGCAAATCAACGCTGCTCAACATCGTGGCAGGTCTCCTTCCTGCCACCTCGGGGAGGGTGATATTTGAGGGCATCCCTGATACGTCCCGGCCCCATACGGCGGTGGTTTTTCAGGAATTCGCCCTCTTTCCCTGGCGGACCGTGGAGCGTAACGTCCTCTACGGTCCCGAGGAACGTGGCCTGCCCCGCAAGGAGCGACGGGAGATCGCGCAGTACTACATCGACCTGGTGGGCCTGACCGGGTTTGAAAAAAAATATCCCCATCAGCTCTCAGGGGGCATGAAGCAGCGGGTATCCATTGCCAGGGCCCTGGCAAACGATCCATGGCTGCTCCTCATGGACGAGCCCTTCAGCGCCCTGGACGCCCAGACACGGACCATCATGCAGGACGAGCTGTCCCAGATCTACGAGAAGACCCACAAGAGCGTTCTTTACATCACCCACAACATCCAGGAGGCGGTGTTCCTGGGCGATCGGGTGGCGGTCCTGTCCCGCAGGCCGGGACGGGTGCGGGAGGTCATACCCATTGATCTGCCACGGCCCAGGCAGGAGCAGATTGCGATGGACCCGCAGTTCCTGGCCTACGCGGATCAGATATGGGGACATATCCGGGACCAGGCAAAGGAGGCCCTGGCAGAGGAGGGTCTATGAGCGAAGATTGCCAGGCCCGGTCAGGAGCCGTGGTACAGGACAAAACCGCGTTTATGGTCAGGCGGGAGCACCGCCTGCTCAGCCTCATCTTTATCCTCGCCCTGTTCGGCGTGTGGGAGTTGATCGTAAGGCTTGGCCTTGTATCCCCCCTTTTCCTGCCCGCCCCCAGCGCCATCCTAATCACGGGTTATAAGATGGCCTTAAGCGGTGAGATCTTCCGTCACATAGGGGCAAGCCTGTGGCGGATCTTCTGGGGCTTTTCCTGCGCCGCGGTGATCGGTACCCTGGTGGGTATCCTCCTTGGCTTTTTCTCGGTGGCCGAGAGTATCGGAAACCCCATCATAGCCTCCACCTATCCCATACCCAAGATCGCCATCCTTCCTCTGCTGATCCTCTGGCTCGGCATCGGGGAGTATTCAAAGATCGCCGTGATAGGGCTGGGCGTTTTTTTCCCCATGGTCATCAACGTATATACGGGGGTGCGAAACGCCGACCCCGTGCTCATAAAGGCGGCCGTCTCATTGGGCTCAAGCCGCCGCCGGATTATCCTGAAGGTCATTCTGCCCAGCGCCCTACCCATGATTTTTGCAGGGCTTAAGTTAGGGATCGGGATTGCGCTTCTGCTGGTGGTGGCGGCGGAGATGATCGCTGCGGACGCGGGCATCGGCTTCATGATCCTGACCTCGGCGGATCTTATGCAGACCACAAAGCTTATGTTCGGCATCTCCATCCTTTCCATGCTGGGCCTGATCTTTTCCTGGCTCATCGACAGGCTGGAAAGGCTTTGCATCCCCTGGAAAGAGTGAACACAGATGGGAGATGAAACGTGAAATTCATTGTAGAAAAGAGTTCTCTTCAGGGAACCGCCACGGTCCCCGGGAACAAGTCCGCAACGGCACGCGCGATCGTCCTGGGCTCCCTTGCCGAAGGGGTTTCCAGGGTGAAGAATCCCCTTCCCGGTGCGGACAGTTTCTCCATAGTTGAAATGATGCGTGCCCTGGGGGCCAGGATACTTCATTTTAGCCGGGCAGGTGAAAGGCGCCCTTGATTCCGGTCACGAGGAATTCCGCGGCCAGGGCCAGGAGGATAAGGCCCATAATCCGGGTGAGGACCTGCTGCCCGGTATGGCCCAGGAATCTCCCGATCTCCTCTCCCAGTGCCATGGCCACCCACAGAAGCGCACTCAGACCGGCGATGATGATTACGAGAATGGAACGGGACATAAAGGTGTTGCAGATATCCGCGTCAATGATGGCAACGCTGATCCCGGCCGGCCCGGCCATAAGGGGGATTGCAAGGGGAACGACCCCGATGTCCGAGTCCTTGGACTTGGCCTCGGTATGCTCCTCGTCGCTGTAACGCATCCCCTCATCCTTGGCACGGGCCATGGTTATGGCCATGAGGAGTATGAGGATGCCGCCCGCAATACGGAAATCACTTATGGTGATCCCGAAAAAGGTGAGAACATGGTTACCCGCGAACACCGCTATAATCATTATGATAAAGACCGCGGACGAAGTTGTTACGGCGATCTTCATCCTCTGGCCCCTGGACATGCTCCCGGTGAGGCCTAAGAACACGGGGATGAGCACAAAGGGATTGAGCATAATGAAGAGACCGGTCGTTATCTTCACATAATTGGGATCGTGCATAATTCTCCTTCCTGAGTCACACGAAGCAGAATAAGCTAAAGCAACTTAAGTTTAATAATACTAAGTTCTTTAACTTCCCCGCTGAAAACGGGATAAATAGGCACTTCAAACTTTAGGTACTCTTTCTAATAATAGTACCATATGGACCTGTACTGGGAGACGTCTTCGCCCAGGGACTTCAGCCTCTTGAGGTAGCTGTATATGGAGACATCGGTGTAAACGTAGGTGTCTGCCAGGTGGAGTTTCTTTTCCCAGGGGTGGAACTCGTACACCCTCCGGCCGTCCGGGAGCACGGATATGAAATCCCGGTGCTGCATGGCCCGCAGGTAGTTCTTTCCCAATCCCGGCACGTTGAAGACGATCTCATCGGTCCTTACGGTCCCCGGCAGGAGCCGGGCCTCTTCCTGCTGCTCCTGCAGGAGCCTCGCAATGGGTACCCGGTAGTCGTCCGTCTCTTCCTTTCCCTTGGTATTGAAGGTATAGTAGGGGGCCACACCGATCAGGCGGAGCTTGAGCCTGAGCGCCGCGGCCTCGAATTTGCGGGAGTTATAGGTGGTGTACACCATCTGGTTGTAAACAGCAATCCCGGCCCGGCGAAATTTCTGCACGGCCCCCATTGCCTCAGGTGTAATCTCATAGGGATGCTCGAAATGGGTAACCACTGCCACCTCCCTCCTGCCGGGGTTGTGAAATCGGGCTATGGAATCTACCAGGGAATCGGTGATCCGCTGAGGCAGGGTGACCGGTATCCGTGTTCCTATCCTGATCCTCTCCACGTGCCTTATACGGGCCAGCCCGGTCAGGATCCTTTCAATCTTCTGATTGGAGAGGATGAGGGGGTCTCCCCCGGTGACCAGGACCTCCCTTATCTCCGGGGTGTGGGAGATCCACCGGATGGCCTTTGCCATCTTTTCTTCAGACATGGCCGCGTCTTGAGAGTACACGTCCTCTATCTCCCAGTTCCTCTGACAGTAGACGCATATCTGGGGGCATGTGAGGATAGGCTTCAGGATAACGATCATGGGGTACCGTCTGGTTATCCCTTCAATGGGCGAGGTGTTCCTCTCCAACATAAAGTCCATGGAGGGCTCCCTCTTATCCTTCAGATCCTTCATCTTCGTGACGTAACCCATGCCAGGGATCACCTGGGCACGGACCGCATAGTCCTTTTCCCGTCCGGCCCTGTAATCCATGAGCGACAGGTAGTACGGGGTAATGCCGAAGGGGATCCTGTTTTCCCGGGCGAACCTGACCGCCTGGGACTCCTCATCTGTGAGCTGAATCAGGGATCCGAGGGTCCTGGCACCCCTTATGATATGCCGCGTGTGCCATTTCCAGTTCTGCCAGTCCTGTTCCGTTGCATGAAAGTATTTCAGTATCCGGGCCTTGTTGGACCTGCGTCTCCGAACGGTATCCTGATCCAGGCCGCACGGATACCTGTTTATGAACTGTTCCGCAGACCTGCTCATCCTTGAGAGGTCGGCCGACCTCAGTCTTGCGGCCCTTCTCCCCTCATGCATGGAAAATGCAGGGGCTTTTTCAGGATAGATCCCTGTCTTGCCCATAATTCCCTTGAGCAGATGATCTACTTCCGCAAAAAAACCTGGCCCGGGCTCTTCAATCCCCCGCAGGGTCTTGGCGTGAAGCAGGTCGTTGATGTATCCAAGAAAGCTGTGCCCCACGAGTATTTCACTCCTGGGCCATATGATGGTCCTGAATACCCGTATGGCATCACGGGTCAGTATCCATTCAAGGGGTGGAACCGTGTGATCGTGGTGGAATGTGGCTGCGTGCACGTTGGCCAGAAAGCGTCTGATCCTGTTTCTCTTCATATCAACGGAGTCCGGTGAGATAAGGATCTCCTTCAAGTCCGGCGCAGTATCCAGTATCCGCAGGAGTTTTCTCCGCATTCTTTTTCTGTCCATGGTTTCTGATCCCTCTCTGGCCCCGGGCCCTGGTCGCGGCCCTGTGGGTTATGTCTTCCCTGTTAGCCGAAAACGGGGTGTCCCCTAAGATCTACGATCATCATAGGCCAAGCAGGCTCTGATTGCAAGTCTCCAGTCCAGGGAAACCGGCCTTGCGTCCCGCATGCGCGGGTGGTAACATGGAATATATGAGTGAATCAGAAAAATGTCCCAAACCACCCGTGCCCGCCTCAACCCTGATCCTCGTGCGTCAAGAGTACGAGGGGTTTCAGGTCTACCTGCTCAGACGAAGCCATCAGAGCGGTTTCATGCCTGGTAACTACGTATTTCCGGGGGGGACAGTTGATCCCGGAGACCGGGACGCCGGTTTCTGGAAGAAGCACGTGGACATGGACCAGGAGCAGATCAGATCCCGCTTTGTCCGGAATGACACTGCCCTCAATATGGAAGATGCTCTGGCCCATGGAATCGCTGCCGTGCGAGAGACCTTTGAAGAGGCGTCTCTCCTTTTGCTTCACGGAACCGGCCGGGAGGCCGATGATCTTGGACGGCTTTGGGGGCGGAATCTGGACGGGGCCCTGCCTGAGGCATGGCTGAGGGACCTGGTTGTTGACGGAAAGTGGATCGTGACCTTGTCAGCCCTGGCCTGCTGGTCCCACTGGATTACGCCTGAGATAAGGACCAGGCGGTACGATACCAGGTTCTTTCTGGCCTTTATGCCGGAGGGCCAGGAATGCCGCCCCGATAACAGGGAGACCACCCACGGCATCTGGGTGAACCCTGAAAAGGCCCTGGCAGGCAACCTGCAGGGGGAGATCCCCCTGAGCCCCCCGGCCATACTAACGCTTCAGGAACTTCTTCGATACCCTGCGATCACTGCCCTGAGAAAGGAAGTTGAGAACAGGTGGTGGGGTGAGGTGAAGATGCCAAGGCTTGTACCCATGGGCCGGGGGCTCCTCCTCCTTCTTCCATGGGATCCCCAATACGGGCATAAAGAGATCCGGGTGGAGGCCAAGGGTCTTGAAAAAGGGCCTGCCCTTAATGACAGGCCCTTTTCCAGGCTATGGTACGAAAATGGGATCTGGCGCCCCGTCAGTCCTTGATAATCCTGGGGGTCATCATGTGGGGACGGGGGGACGCCCTTAACTTATAAACTTTACGTGATGGATTGTTTTTGGTATTGTCTCCGACATGCTCAGACAATCCCGCATTGACGTACCAGGCGCGTTGCACCACATTGATGCCCGGGGTATCGAGCGCCGTAAGATATTTGAGGATGACCAGGACCGCCATGACTTTGTTAGGAACCTTGGTTTGATCCTATAACAAGAGGAGACGGCATGTTATGCTTGGTCATTGATGTCGAGTAGACCGGTTTCTTCAAGCAACCTGCCGGAAAGAGTCTTAGACTACGCCTCGCCGCACGCGGCTACTACATATCATAAGATCATATCACCGTGGTTATTCGTTGGCCCCGGCCCCTCCCAGAACCGTGCTTGCGCTATTTACGCACACGGCTCCTCATGAGTACACTTCACGATTAAGTCTCCGCTATGCGCTGCAGTTTTGTTCTCACCATTTTTCTACGACTGAGCATAGTTGATGTGTCCCCACAACGCTGTTATTCATGTGACGTCCTTTCCTCCAGCAGAATTACCCGCCTTCTCAGGTACTATGACGCCATCCGACTTGCCCGGCCGCATACAAATTCAAGCTGTCAAACCATAATCAATAATCAAGGTTTGACCCCAAAAACCCTGAAACGGAAAGAGCTGAATCTATTATATCAAGAAGTCGAAGAGAGGAGTTCAGAGATGGGAGGTGATATAGACCCGCGGCCAGCGTACTCCTAACCCATCACAAAGGCCGCTTATACCCGCATCCCCTTTTACGGCAGACCAAAACCGGCCCGGACTTCTTTTTCTGCTTTATGCTTAAAACCCTGGTACCGCACTCAGGACAGGTGTCGTCAAAGGGCTCGTCCCAGGTGGCGAATCTGCACCCGGGATACCGGCTGCAACTGTAGAACTCCTTCCCCTTTCTGGATCTCTTCTTCACAAGGGTCCCGTCGCACCCCTCCTCTGGGCATGGCACGCCGGTACTCACCGGATCCGGGGTCCAGATATTCTTGCACTCGGGATATCCGGTGCAGGCGATGAAAGGGCCGTACTTTCCGTTCTTCTCCACCATGGGCCTTCCGCATTTCTCACAGGTCCCCTTCTTCTCCCCTGTCCCGGAAGAGGCCTCAACCACGATCCGACCCTTTTCATCCCTTGTAAAATTGGAGGTGTGCCTGCATTCGGGATATCCGGTGCAGGCCAGGAAGATGCCGTTTCTCCCCGATTTTATGACCATGGGACGGTGGCATCTGGGGCAGGAGATATTGGCGGGGACCTCCCCCTTCATCTCGGTTGCGGCCCTTTCAAGGTCCCTCTTAAAGGTGCGGTAGAACTCCCTCAAGATATCGGTCCACTTTGCCTCCCCCTGTTCGATCCTGTCCAGGTTGTTCTCCATCTGGGCCGTAAAGGCCGTGTTCATGATATCGGGAAAGCCGGCAACCAGCAGGTCGGTGACCAGGAAGCCCAATTCCGTGGGTCTGAAACGCCTCTTTTCAAGGGAGACGTACTCCCTGCCGCTGATGTTGGTCAGGATGGCCGCGTAGGTAGACGGGCGGCCGATGCCGTTTTCCTCCAGGGCCTTTATGAGGGAGGCCTCGGTGAACCTGGGCGGTGGCTGAGTAAAATGCTGGGCAGGATCCAGTTTGATCAGGTCCAGGAGTTCACCCTCTCTGACAGGCGGGAGGATGGCATCGTTGTCTTTTTCCTTGCCTCCGTTATTCAGGCCCGGTTCATAGAGGGTGGTAAAGCCCTTGAACAGGACCACGGAGCCGTTGGCCCTGAACCCGGCCTTTCCTGCGGCTATCTCCACCTGCGTCTTGTCTAGTATGGCGGGACTCATCTGGCAGGCGATAAAGCGTTTCCAGATGAGGGTATAGAGGGCCGCCTGGTCTCTGGATAGATAGGGTGAAACCTTTTCCGGCGTAAGGTCTGCCGATGTGGCCCTTATGGCCTCGTGGGCCTCCTGGGCGCCTTTGCGGCTCTTGAACCTGTTGGGTTTTTCAGGCAGGTAATCCCTGCCAAAGGCCCCTTCGATGAACGATCTGGCCTCGCCAATGGCGTCGTTGGACAGCCTGAAGGAGTCTGTCCTCATATAGGTGATGAGCCCCACCAGTCCCCGCTCTCCCAGGTCAACGCCCTCGTAGAGGCTCTGGGCCACGGACATGGTCTTCTTGGCTGAAAATCTCAGCCTCCTGAAGGCCTCCTGCTGGAGAAGGCTGGTAGTGAAGGGTGGGGGCGGATTCTTTTTGGTCTTCTTCTTGGTGACCTTTTTAACCATGAAGGGGAGATCTTCTATCTCAGAGACGATCCTGTGGGTCTCTTCCCCGGTCTTGAGGTCGGCCTTCCTCCCCTTATACCTGAAGAGCCTGGCCTCGAAAGGCGGAGGTTCCCCTGATTTGAGATGGGCCGTGAGAGACCAGTACTCCTGGGGTTCAAATGCCAGGATCTCCCGCTCCCTGTCACATATCATCTTCACCGCAACGGACTGGACCCTGCCCGCGCTCAGGCCCCTTTTGACCTTTTTCCAGAGCAGGGGAGATATCTGGTAACCCACAAGCCGATCCAGGATGCGCCTGGCCTGCTGGGACTCGAACTTGTTCCTGTCAAGGACCTGGGGTGATGCCACTGCCTCGCGGATGGCCCTTGCGGTGAGTTCGTTGAACAGGACCCTGAGTATCTTCTTGTCCCTGTTCTTGGTCCCCTTCCTGATCTCCCCTGCCACGTGCCACGCGATGGCCTCCCCCTCCCGGTCAGGATCAGGGCCCAGGTAGATCTCCCCCGCCTTTTCCGCGGCGGCCTTAAGCTCTTTCAATATCTTGCCCTTCCCCTTGATGGTCACGTAGTGGGGCTTGAACCCGGCTTCAATATCCACCCCAAGGCTGCTGACGGGGAGGTCTTTCACGTGCCCCACCGAGGCCATTATCCTGAAGTCGGGCCCTAAGTATTTTTTGATGGTCCTGGCCTTGGCCGGCGATTCAATTATGAGTAGTTTTTCTGGCATGCCCGTAATCCGTTGTTCACCGGACAAACATCCTGCCCGGGAGCTGTTTTATTATTCCCTCCAACTCCATCTTCATCAGGATGCTCGATACCTTTCCCACGTCCATATTTCCCTTTCTTACTATGGCGTCCATATGGATGGGATAATCCCCGATGATTTCATATATCCTTTTCTCGCTCTCATCC
>DREN01000444.1 GCA_011051075.1 Deltaproteobacteria bacterium
AAACCCGCTTGCATCACCCTACACCCTGGGAATAGCATCCAGCGCAGGCTTCGGAGCTGTAACGGCCATACTCTTTGGCGCAGGTTTTTGCTCCGAATATCATATTGCAGGAAGCGCTTTTATCTTTGCCCTGATCTCCTCTTTTTTCATTCTCGGAATAGCGAGATTAAAGGGGCCTACCCCGGAGACGATGATTTTAGCCGGGATTGCCATAATGTTTCTTTTCTCTTCTCTCAGCTCACTTTTCCAGTACATGGGTACCATGCAGGAGGTTCAGGAGATAGTATTCTGGTTTTTTGGGAGTCTTTCCAAGGTCGGATGGGGCGAGATATGTATGGCAGGCGCAATGATACTCCTGCCCGCACCTGTCCTCATAAAATGGTCATGGGACTTCAATCTTCTTGCCGGGGGGGATGATTCTGCAAAGGCTCTTGGTGTAAACGTGGAAAGGATAAGAAGATATGGAATAGTGTTGGCCTCCCTCGTTACGGCCGGTGCCATCTGTTTTACCGGCGTTATCGGGTTTGTCGGGCTTGTGTCCCCCCACATAACCAGAATGGTCATAGGAAGCGATCACCGATTTCTCCTTCCATCATCAATGCTGACAGGCGCTATCCTCGTCTTGAGTGCGGATACTCTTGGAAGGACGTTGTGGCCGCCCCAGGTAATACCGATAGGGATAGTCACATCCTTTATCGGCGTTCCCTTTTTCCTGTACTTGTTAATGAAAAGGGAGAGAGATTACTGGTAACTGAAGTGTGAAGCACCTAAGGTCTACCCCGTCAAATAGTATGCTGATTTAACTGGGGCCAAGCCGATTTAACTATGGTGAGTTAAAATGAGTTGCAGAGCAAAGGAACAGTAATGATGTTGTACGTTGATGGACTTTGTTTCAGTTATAAAAGAGCAGAGGTCCTGTCGGATATAGGACTGAAACTCCGTAGAGGAAAGATCTTGGCTGTCGTGGGTCCCAATGGAGCAGGAAAGACCACCCTTTTGCGGTGTATCGCCGGTATAGCGAAGCCTGAAAAGGGGTCTATTCGGATTGATGAGAGGGACATCTTTGGCATGAAAAGAACAGGCCTTGCAAGGCGGATAGGGTATGTGCCGCAGTCAGCGCCGTCCAAATTTCCGGTTACCGTTTTTGAGACAATTCTCATGGGAAGAAGGCCCTATATTTCTTGGCGGCCGTCAGCAAACGACTTGGAAGTGGTGGCGGATCTCCTCAGGTCCATGGGTCTTGTGGATATTGCGTTGAGATACTTTGACCAGTTGAGCGGCGGACAGAAGCAAAAGGTGCTTTTGGCCAAGGCATTTGCGCAAGAGACAGACTACCTGCTCTTAGATGAACCGACTGGCACCCTCGATTTGAGGCATCAAATGGAGGTAATGGAAATGATCTCCTCCATGGCTAAAGAAAAGGGGGTTGCCGCTATCTTGGCGATGCATGATCTGAACCTCACATCTCGATTTGCCGACGCCGTGTTAATGTTAAACAATGGCAGGATGTTTTGCACAGGCGAACCACACCAGGTAATGACCCGTGAAAACATCATGTCAGTCTACGGGGTGGAAACGGAAATCAATACGAGTAATGGCTGTCCCTATTTCTTGCCGATCAGGCCGGTGAGGGATCAAGGAGTGGACAGTAGGGAGTAGGGAGTAAGCAGTAGGCAGCGATAGTAGGGAGCAGGGAGAAGGTTATGCAGATTTCGTGGAACGGATATTATCACTACGGCAGTGAAGCCATATTTGAGACATTGGAAGCATATCTTGAATGGTATCGGGGCAGGAGCGAATCTATAGATTACGAGGCTTCACAAAAGGTGGGCATTTTCTTTCCCAGGAGTCTCTTCGTAAAGAAAGATCTGGATCTGATCGATCTTCTTATTGGGGGCTTGGAAAAGCGCGGGATTTTTCCTATGGCGGTCTTTGCGCAGAAGAAGGAGTATGGGGGCCCTGATTGTCCTGATCCGGAGACCAATCTTGAATTGCTGAAAGGGGTGGACCTGATCATCAACTGCGAGGCCTCTTTCCTTCTCCAGATGCCCGAGGGAGAAGAGATCCACCCCACAATCCTGGAAACCCTTGATGTGCCGGTCATTCAGGCGGTCCATTCAAGTGCGAGAACAGAGGAGGAATGGAAAAAAGATCCACAGGGGATAAATCCATTCAATCAGGTTTACTGGGTAGCCCAGCCGGAGTTCAATGGAGTGATTGAACCGGTGGTTATCAGCGCTCGAGAGGAAGATAGCGATGATCCGTACGGCTTGAGAAAACCGATCCCGGAGAGGGTTGATTTCCTGTTGGACAGGGCCTCTGCATGGCTCCACCTGGGCAGACTTCCCGTTCACGAGCGGAGGGCGACTTTCCTCCTCCATAAGAGCCCCTGTGCCGGGGTCGAGGCATCTGTTGCAGGAGGGGCCGGGCTTGATACGTTGGAGAGCGTTGTAAGGGTCATGCAACAGATGGATGAGAGGGGATATGTGGTTTCCGGCTGCCCCACAGATGGAAAAGGCCTGATCGATCTTATAATGGGGCGAAAGGCCATATCTGAGTTTAGATGGACAACTGTGGATGAAATCGTAAGAAAAGGGGGCGCCATAGACCTTATTGATGCCGATAAGTATGATCAGTGGTTTTCCCAGCTCCCGCAAGCTTCCCGGCAAAAGATGATTGACGGCTGGGGTGAGCCCCCGGGCCAGGGGATGGTCCATGACGGCAAGATTGTGGTGACCGGGGTTAATTTCGGTAATGTAAATGTATTGGTGGAACCAAAGAGGGGGTGCTACGGCGCGCGATGCGACGGAAAGGCCTGTAAGATTCTCCATGATCCTGCCATCCCGCCTACCCATCAATGCCTTGCCACCTACAAATGGGTCCAGGAAAACTCGGATGTAATCGTTTCAGTGGGGACCCACGGGTATATAGAGTTCCTGCCGGGTAAAGGGGTGGGGCTATCTAACGAATGCTTTCCTGAGATTATTGCTGGGAACAAGCCCCATCTATATATCTATACGGCAAAGAACAATTCCGAAGGCGTCCTGGCCAAGCGGAGGGCCTATGCAACCCTGATAGATCATTTAGGCCCTGTCATGCGGGCCTCGGGCCTGTATGACGAGTTGGAAGAGATAGAGGAACTGTTAGGGGAATACGCCCGTGCAAGGGACCTGGGTGAGGAAAACAGGAAAGAAGTCATCCTGGTGAAACTCCTTGAGCTGGCAAAGAAGAGTAATCTTATTGAGGAAGAGACAGATCATGACCTCTTCATTGAAAGACTTCATCAAAAGCTGGGCCTGTTCCGTGAGACCCAGATCCGTTATGGTCTGCATATCCTGGGTCAGGCCCCTGATGAGGATCAGATGGCCCATATGCTGGTCTCCATTATCCGGTTTGAAGGCCAACGACCATCCATAAGGAGGCTGATATTGGAACTGATGGGCTGCGATTATGACCATCTGGTCGAACATCCTGAGGTCATGATTAACGACAGCACATCCGGAGAGCTTATTGCCAGGAGAACCGATCTGGCCCTTGAGCTGATAAGGCGCGGGCTGAAGGACAGCGGGCGGCTCAGGGAGGATATCCTTGATGTGGTGGAGGTGAAAAACCCCGACAAAATCGATCCCCTCATTAAATTGATAAAGTGGGCCATGGACTCCCTGGCCCCGAAACTGAGGATGACCGAGAGGGAGATCCCCCAGCTCTTGCGGGGAATGGATAAGAGGTATATTGAGCCGGGTCCATCCGGACTATTGACAAGAGGAAAGACAGATCTCCTTCCAACGGGAAGGAACTTCTATAGTGTGGATACGAGGGCTGTCCCCACGAAAGCGGCCTGGGAGGTGGGTGTAAAGATGGCCGACACCGTGCTCCATAAGTACCTCCATCAGGAAGGAAGATATCCGGAAAATGTGGGGATGGTTCTGTGGGCCATTGACACTTACCGGGCGGACGGGGAACAGATTGCGCAGATACTGTATCTGATGGGCGCAAGGCCGGTCTGGGCGGAATCGGGAATAATAAAGGGAACGGAACCGATCCCGTTGAAAGAACTCAGGAGGCCGAGGATTGATGTAACCATCAGGACAAGCGGGATCTTTCGAGACAACCTCCCCCATCTTATAAGGCTTATCGATGAGGCCATAATCAAGATTGCCTCCTTGAATGAACGTGATGAGTACAATTTCATAAAAAAGCATGTAAATCAGTACAGGAAAAAGGAAATGGCGAGATTGGAAAGCCCTTATGACAAAGAAAGGGTGGAGCGTGAGGCCACATATCGCGTTTTCAGCGCCCGGCCCGGGGCCTATGGCGGAGGCGGGATAAGTTTTATGATTGCTGCGAGCGCCTGGGAAGATATCCACGATCTTGGAGAGCAATATATTGAAAAAGGGGGGTATGCCTACGGAAATGGCGCCTGGGGGGAGATGTCGCATAAGGAGTATGCTGACCGGCTGAGCACGGTGGATGCAACGTTTCACAAGCTCGCGTCGGACGAGTCAGATCCCCTTGATTGTTGCTGCTTTTATGACTTCCAGGGAGGGATGTACGCGGCGGTAAAGACCGTTTCAGGAAACGAGCCAAAGGTCTACTGGGGAGATACGAGCGATCCGCAACGGCCCCGGACAGAGGATATGAAGGACGAGATGGAGAGGGTCGTCCGCACAAAGCTCCTGAATCCCGAATGGATAGAGGGTATGAAACGACACGGATATAAAGGGGCAAGCGACATTGCCAAACGCGTGGGGCATGTCTACGGGTGGGATGCCTCCGCAGAGGTGGTGGCAGACTGGATATTTGATGGTATTACGACCGCTTTTGTTCTGAATGAGGAAAACCGCAAGTTCTTTGAAGAGAACAACCCCTGGGCCCTGGAAGAGATATCCCGGAGGCTCCTTGAAGCAGAGAAACGGGGGATCTGGAAGGCAAGACCAGAGGTATTAAGCCGGTTGCAGGAAAACTATCTTGAGATTGAGGGGTGGATGGAAGAGGAGATGGGTGACGTGGGAGGAGACTTCCAGGGCGGAAACATTGAAATAGTTACAAGGAAGGATGTCAAAGAGTGGTCAGAGAAAAGCCTTTATAATAGGGCAGACTCCAAGTGATGCTTCCATAGGATTGATAATTGTCGGTTGAAGATTCTTGTAGAGAGATTCCGATACACCGGGAAAACAAGAAAACAAAAGATCAGAGGCAAAAAGATTTTTTTGGAAGTAATAATACAGAGCCTAGTCAATACCTGGGGCATTGTTCCCCGGGTATTGATCATCATATTTGTTTCCATGTATGCTTCACAGATCTTGATAGACTTAGGCCTGTTCAAGAAACTGGAATTTATCGGGAGGCCGCTTGTCAGGCTGGGGCACCTGCCGAAGGAAGCAGGCATTTCCTTTGTGGCTTCCTTTGGTTCAGTCCTTGCCGGCAACACCATGATTGCAGGGCTCTATCACCAGGGGCGAATAAACCGCATTCAGACGCTGTTGACTGCGCTTATCAACACAACCCCGGTTTACGTAAAGGAGACCTTTACCTACCAGATCCCGGTAATGATCCCCCTGTTGGGTTTGAAGGTGGGCCTCCTCTATTTTTTTACCTTTGTTGCGTCGGGAATAATCAAAATCGTCTTTGTCATAACTTACGGGAGGTTGAGGCTGGAAGGCCCTGCGTCAGAAATAAGCGCAGCCGACCCGGGTCCAGCCGGTGCTGGTTTAACAGAGAATAAGGTAAAATTTGGTGAATTGGTGATTTCCTCTTTCAGCCGGCAGAGAAAGGTTTTTTTCAAGGTAGGCATGATCTTCGTATCAACCACTTTCCTGATATTTCTGGTGATTAACGGCGGTGTAATAACAGGGTTAGTAGACTACGTGGCTCCGCTCACCGGGTTTTTTGGACTTCCACCCTCATGCGCTATCCCTGTAAGCACGTATATGTTCAGCCCGCTGGTCGGGGCGGCCTCCATAGGGGCCATGATAAAGGATAGCGCATTAACCAGCCTCCAGGGGATTACTGCCTGTGTCTTAGGAAGCCTATTGATGCTCCCCGTATTCACTATCAGATATTCATTTGCCAAATATACATCGATCTTTGGCTTTTCACTGGGCTGCAGCATCATGCTGGTCTCTACATGCCTGGGGATGTTCAGTCGTGGGGCTTTTCTCCTTCTGTTTCTGAGTATGGGCTGACTGATGATTGTCGATTGAAAACGGAAGTTTGTGAATTTTATTGTTGGATGATTGAATGGATAATCTGCGAAAATCTGCGCCTGCCCCATGAAATGCCCCTTCTTTTTCTATTTCATCGGGGTAATCTGCGGATGGGATTGGTGATTGGATGATTGGAGGGACTATGAGTATTAATCTCATTTATCCTTTTTCGGCCATTGTCGGCCAGGAAAAGATGAAGAATGCATTGATCTTAAATGCTATCAACCCGAAGCTTGGGGGTGTTCTGATTCGTGGTGAAAAGGGCACAGCCAAATCCACTGCAGTCCGGTCCTTAGCTGCTCTCTTGCCGGAGATAGAGGTAGTCGACGGCTGCAGATTCGGATGCGACCCCCATAAAAAGGCAAGCATGTGCCAGGAGTGTATGGATCGTTTTGAAATGGGGGAAAATCTCCCTGTGAAAAAGAGAAAAACAGGGGTGGTTGAGCTTCCTGTGGGGTCAACTGAAGACCGGGTTGTGGGCACACTCGACATAGAACACGCCATAAAAAAGGGGGAGAAACGCTTCGAACCGGGCATCTTGGCACAGGCGAACAGGGGAATACTCTATGTGGACGAGGTCAACCTCCTTGACGACCATATCGTTGACATTCTCCTTGATTCGGCCGCCATGGGTGTTAACACGGTGGAAAGGGAGGGGGTCTCTTACTCGCATCCTGCCGGTTTTATCCTGATCGGCACCATGAATCCGGAAGAGGGCGAACTGCGGCCCCAACTCCTCGATCGTTTTGGGCTCTGTGTCCAGATTGGAGGGATAGCGGACCTTGACCAGAGGGTTGAGGTAGTCAAGAGAAGGGCGTCTTACGAACAAAGCCCGACCGATTTTGAGAAGATGTGGAAAGATGAGGAAGAAAAGCTGGCCGAGGCTATTGTCCGTGCTGAACAACTTCTGGACCTGGTCACTATTTCTGATGACATGTTGTATCTGATCGCGCGTATCGCCATTGATATGAATGTGGATGGACATAGGGCAGATATTATTATGGCAAAGGCATCCAAGACCTTAGCTGCATTCAATGGTCGAAAAGAGGTTTTGGAAGAGGATGTCCGGGGAGCGGCGGATATGGCCCTCCAGCACAGGATGCGAAAGAGGCCGTTTCAGAAACATGGTGTGGAAGAAGGCAAGATCGAGGGGATTATTACCCACACACATCAGCACAGGCACGAGTATGAGCATACGCACGGCCATTCGCACAAGGGATGATAATTGTATGTGAGCTATTACGTATGAGGTAATCAGGTTGGATTGGAGCGCCAAAAATATATATCCTTTTTCAGCCATTGTGGGCCAGGAAACCATGACCCGGGCACTTATGCTGAATGCCATCTCTCCCTCCCTGGGAGGCCTGTTGATAAGGGGGGAAAAGGGGACGGCAAAATCAACGGCCGTCCGTGCATTGGCTGCCCTTTTGCCTGAGATAGATGCGGTTTCAGGATGCCCTTTCAATTGCGACCCGCATGAATATGAACGTCTCTGTCCTGGATGCAGGGCAAAGGTGAATAGGGGAATCTCCCTCACTGCGCGGAAAAAGAGAATAGAGGTTGTCGATCTCCCGCTCAGCGCCACTGAAGATATGGTCGTAGGGTCCCTGGATCTGGAGTATGCCCTCAAGGAGGGGAAAAGGCGTTTTACCCCCGGTTTGCTCGCTAAGGCACACAGGGGGATCTTATACATAGATGAGGTCAACCTGCTTAATGACCATATCGTCGATGTGGTTCTCGATGCCGCCGGCATGGGGACTAATGTCGTTGAGAGAGAGGGGATCTCCTATCTGCATCGGTCCGAATTCATCCTTATAGGGACCATGAACCCTGAAGAGGGGGAATTAAGGCCCCATCTTCTGGATCGATTCGGGATGTGCATAGAGATCCGTGGGATAGAAGATCCGGATCAAAGGGTCAGTCTGATTAAACTGATAGAACGCTTTGACAGGAACAGTTCTGACCTTATGGAGGAATACGAGGCCCTCCAGGATGCCCTCTCCCACACGATTATACGCGCAAGGGAACGGGTAGATGATGTCAGGATTTCCGAGGAAATGGTTCAACTCTGTTCAAGACTCGCAGTGGACGCATGTGTGGCCGGGCACCGTGCGGATATCCTGATGCGAAAGGCGGCCTTGACCATTGCATCCCTTGAGGGAAGAGAAGAGGTGATTAAGGAAGATATTGATGAAGCCGCAGACCTGGTCCTGTTCCATCGCAAGAGGATGATTCCCCAATCATCCCGGCACAAACATGAAGAAGAAGAAAAATCCCACGAGGAATCTCCGGAGGATGAAAAGGATCAGGAAAAGGAAAGACCGGAGCGCGGAGATACGAAAACCGGCGATACAAGGGATGAGGAAGAGAAGAGGGGAGGGGGGAATCAGCGACAAACAGAAGGGCGTGTGTCCAACAGGCCGATACTTGAGACTGTTTTGCCCATGGGAGACCCTTTTGGGGTCAAAAGGATTCAGGTCCACAGAGACCGTAAACAAAGGAAGGCCTCGGGAAGAAGAAGCCGTACCAGGACGTCCTCAAAGGCGGGCAGGTATATCAGGAGTACCGTTGAGAGGAAGAACAACGACCTGGCCTTGGATGCCACCCTGAGGGCCGCGGCCCCCTATCAAAAAGAGAGAACGCATGAGCATGTAGCCATTGCCATTGAACAGAGCGACATCCGGGAAAAGGTAAGGGAGAAAAGGATCGGTAATTTTATTGTCTTCGTCGTGGATGCCAGTGGTTCCATGGGAGCAGAAAAACGGATGATAGCTGTAAAAGGGGCTGTCTTGTCTCTCCTTCTTGATGCCTACCAGAAAAGAGACAAAGTTGCCCTGGTGGCCTTTAAGGGGGACCGTGCGGAGACACTTCTTCCGCCAACCAGTGGCATAGAACTCGCTCACAAACTATTGGAGGAACTTCCCACCGGGGGCAGGACCCCCCTGTGCCACGGCATATCCTTAGGGTATCAGATTATTCAGGCCGCGTTAAGGAAGGATCCGAATATCTATCCGTTGCTCATACTTATTTCCGATGGAAAAACCAATGTCAGCCAATACGGGGGGAAACCCCTCGGAGAGGCGATCGAAGCGGCAGAAGAAATAGGCGATGATTCACGAGTAAAGAGTATGGTAGTGGATGTCGAAAAGAAGGGCCTCATATCTTTTGGATTAGCCCGTCAGTTGTCTTTCCATATGGGAGCAAGTTATTTCAGAATCGAAGATCTCAGGTCAGATGTATTGGTAGATGCCTTGCGTGAAGGTCAAATGGTATGACATGATAACCAGCCGTTTCATCTTGACGGCTGCCACCATGGCCGTTCTAAATTTTGCCACCTGTGCGTGTCCGCACGCAGACAGGGGCTATTGGAGAGATTTTTCTTGACATCCCCTCTATTTTCAATATTATTCCTTACAGTTAACCCGTGAACCTACCAACCTGAATTTTAACCGTCCTTCATAACCCATAACCTCTGAACCCAGAACCCCAACAACCTGAATAGTAACCATCCATCATAATTCACACCCTCTGAACCCTGAACCTTGAACCCTTGAACCTTTCATCCAGAGGTTCCCCATGGAGCATCGCCTCAAACTCTGCCTACCCATCTCGAGACCTTTGAAAAATGTTCAATTTTGGTCAAGGTCAAGGAGGGCGAAAATTTCAACCAGAGGAATATATTGAATATTTCGAGGATTGAGATTTGAGCGTGACGCCGAGATTGGCCAGATAAGCGCAGACTTCGAAAGGGGACGCATTTCAAAGGTCTCGTCTCCTGACAGGAGCTATCTTGTCCTGTTGGGAGAGAAATCTTCATTGCAGATCCGTACACCCGGAGACCTTTTGATCACGTATCAACCGCTTCGACCTGACTTTCTACCGCCCTTGGCTGCTCGAACGTAAATTAACTTGCGTTCGGAATCAAGATCGCGGACGCGCAAGCGGATACATTCCATTAACCGCAGGCCGCTGCCATACAAAAGCTTTGCCATGAGGAGATGGCCGCCCTGCA
>DREN01000256.1 GCA_011051075.1 Deltaproteobacteria bacterium
AGATACCAGCAAAAGCAGTCGATGTTAAGTTATTTTATTATTTAAGGACGTCCCCCTGGTCACGTGGGCCGGGAAATCCTTGAGCTACAGGGATACAAAATCTTAGATGCGGAAAATGGTATAGAGGCCTTGAAGGTCAGCGAAAAGCACGAAGGCGAGATACACCTTATGATAACAGATGTGGTGATGCCGAAGATGGGTGGCAGGCCTCCTCCATGGTGCTCAGAAAGGAGTCCAGAGCGGCCATAATGTGCTGCCTCACCTTGTTTTCAACCTCCTGGGGTGACGCGTTCCTATCCCTGAACAGATCGGCAATTTCACGGTGAACCTTCAAGGGATCCCCGAAGCCCTCTTCATAGAACTGGTAGGTATTCTGCTGCCACAAGGTACAGATGCGCAGGTTCTGAATGATGTCGATCAGGGTCTGGTTGTGAGAGGCATTTATAAACGCCTCATGAAAGGCCACATGGTGCCTGGAGTACTCCGCGAAATCGTCCCCCTGTATGGAGAGACGCATATGCTCCAGGCATTTTTCCATCTCATCCACATGCCCCTTTGCGCTGTTTTCATAGGCGAGGCGGGCCGCAAGTCCTTCCAGGTTGGCCCTTATGGGAAAGATATTTTTCACATCCTTCCGGCCCATTCTCTTTACAAAGGCGCCTTTCCAGGGGAGTATTTCCACAAGGCCCTCCTTTTCCAGGACCCTGAAGGCCTCTCTCAGGGGTGTGCGGCTCACCCCAAAGCCATGTTTCAGCCTCTCTTCAAGGAGCTGGTCTCCCCCCTTGAGCTTCCCCGTAAGAATACCTTCCCTGAGCTCGTTGGCGATCTGGTGAACCAGGGTGAGGGATTTGAAGGCCATCTTGTACCCCGCGTAACAGGAGGAAAAAGGTTCTTGGAACCGCACAAAAGGATTACCGATAGTAGTCTTGTCGACAATATTCTAATCCACCCTTTAGGTCAAGGAAAATGTGCCGTTTTTCCCTGAACCTGGAATTCCTGGGGGTGTAAAATTTCTCTTGACTGTGGAAATCAACTATATTATCCTTTCCCCAATATGGATAAGTGGTATGCTGTCTCCACAGGTGAGAGAGCTGCCCCAAGTCCCGGGCGGGCATAGCTCAGCTGGTAGAGTACAAGCTTCCCAAGCTTGGTGTCGCGGGTTCGAACCCCGTTGCCCGCTCCATTTGACGCCTGATCGCCGTTGAATCTTGACGTCATTCCCCCTTTTTGAGGTTGTCAACCGGTTTCAAAGGCCTTTGACCTACTTCGAATTGCGGACACTGCGTTGGTTTTTCATAATTCCTTCTATGTTTCTTACAGAGGACCTTATGTAATAAAAGCGCTTTACAATCCGGTCTGCAGGGGGAAGCGGGCGTCACGGCCCGCTTTTTTGTTTTGCAGGGACTGACATTGGCACAGACCATAGAGCAAAAGACCCACCCGGTCACAGAACAGGTAGCCGCCCTCGTTGAACCGGTTGTTGATGAGATGGGGGTTGAACTGGTGGATGTGGAATACCTCTCTGAAAACGGCAGGTGGATTCTCAGGATCTACGTGGATAAACCGGGGGGGGTCACCCTTGATGACTGTGTACGGGTAAGCAGGGAGATCGATGACCTGATTGAAGTCAAGGATATCTTCCATCAGGAGTACGTCCTTGAGGTCTCGTCCCCCGGCCTGAACAGGCGTCTCAAAAAGGAGAGGGACTTTGAGAGGGTAGTGGGAAAAACCATCAGGGTCAGAATGATCACCCCCATTGGAGGACGGCGGAATTTCAAGGGCATCCTCCATTCCTTTGAGAACGGGATTCTGCGCCTGAGGGTGGAAGACGACTCTTTTCTGCTCCCCTACAGGGATTTGGACAGGGCTAATTTGGTGTATGAATTTAAACAAAGTTGAACGTTTTTTGGAGCCTAAATAATGATTTCGGATCTACAGAGAGTTATTGACCAGGTGGCCCGTGAAAAGGGCGTTGATCAGGAAATCCTCATAGACACCCTGGAAGAGGCGGTAAGAACAGCGGCTCGAAAGAAATTCGGTCCCGAGTATGACCTGGAGGTAAACTACAACGGAGACCAGGGAGAGATTGAGGCCTTTGAATTCAAGGAGGTTGTTGAAGAGGTGACCAACAAGAACCTTCAGATCTCCGTTGAAGAGGCCCGGGAGATAGATCCGGAATCAGAGATCGGCGACAGCCTCGGAGTCAAAATGGACACAGAGGCCTTTGGAAGGATCGCGGCCCAGTCAGCAAAACAGGTGATAATGCAAAGGCTGAAAGAGGCCGAGAGAAACATGGTCTATGACGATTTCAAGGATCGGCGCGGAGAGATTCTCAACGGGATCGTTCAGCGGTTTGACAGGGGAGCCATTATAGTCAACGTGGGGAAATCAGACGCGGAACTGCCCCATAAAGAGCAGATACCCAGAGAGTCCTACAGGCAGGGCGATCGAATCAGGGCCTATATCCTGGAGGTGAGGCAGATCAGCAGGGGTCCACAGATCATACTCTCCAGGACCCATCCCAACTTCCTGGCGGCCCTTTTTGAAAATGAGGTCCCTGAGATATCAGAAGGCATCGTTCAGATAATGCAGGTGGCAAGGGAACCGGGGGCCAGGGCAAAGATCGCTGTAAGCTCAAGAGACTCCGACGTGGACCCTGTTGGAGCGTGCGTGGGAATGAAGGGAAGAAGGGTGCAGGCGGTGGTGCAGGAACTGCGCGGGGAAAAAATAGATATCGTCACCTGGCATCCTGACGCGGCAAAGTTCATATGCAACGCACTGGCCCCCGCAGAAATTACCAGAGTCATCGTGGACGAGGAAAACCGCAGCATGGAGGTGGTGGTCCCTGACGACCAGTTGTCCCTGGCCATAGGAAAAAGGGGACAGAACGTCAGGCTGGCCTCGAAGTTGACCGGATGGAGGTTGGACGTGGTCGGCGAGACCGACTATAACGAGGCCCTCAAAGATGGGTACAGGTCTCTTCTCGACCTGCATGGAATCGGAGAAAAGAGGGCAACCGAACTGTACGAGGCTGACTTCAAGTCCGCGGGGGACGTGGCAGGGGCAAATGTGGAGGAACTCCTCTCGGTCAAGGGGATGTCTGAATTAAGGGCAGAGGAACTCATCAGGGAGGCCACCCGTTATACTGATGAACACGCCAGGGCTGAAACACTCTCCAAGGAGAAGGAAGAGGATGAACAGCGAGAATCAGAGGAAATCCCTTCGGGAGATCAGATGAGCGAAACAGGGGATGAAAATACCCCACGGGATGAAGAGACCGGAACCGATTCTGCTGAAGACACCCCTTCGGGGGATCTCATTGATCAGGTCGGAGATGAAACCGGGGATGAAGATCTCTCTGGCACTGAAACGTCCGGCGCCCGGGAAGATGAAAAGCTGCAGGCCCAGGATGAGCCTGCCACAGAGTAATAAAGAGCAGGGGAATCAAAGGCGGCCCATGAGTAAGGGTAAGGGACACGTACCGGTAAGGACCTGCGTATGCTGCGGCGCAAAGCGGGGCAAGATGGATCTGGTGAGGCTCGTCAGAAGGCCTGGAGGGGTGGTGGTCCTGGATCCCGAAGGGAACCTTCCTGGGCGCGGGGCCTATGTGTGTAACGACGAGTCCTGCATGAACGCCCTTGAAACGAACAGGCGTCTCAACAGGGCCTTCAGGACTGAAAACAGGGTAGTGTTCGGCCAATCTGAATAATTTTTGGGGGAATCGATGGCTAAAGTCAGGGTTTATGAATTAGCAAAAGAACTCAACATGGACAGCAAAAAGCTGCTTGAAAAGCTCAACGCCGGCGGCATGCAGGTCAACAACCACATGAGTACCCTGGATGAAAAGTCCGTTATCAGGGCGAGGGATATCGTATCCGGAGCCGTATCAGAAGTGGTGGAGGAAAAGCGAATCAAGCCTACGGTGATCCGCAGACGCAAGAAGCTTATAAAAGTCCAGAAGAAACCCCCAGAAGAAGCGGCAGAAGAAAAGCCGGAACCAGAAGTAACAGAACCTGCCCCTGAACAGGCGGCAGCAGAGGAGAAGACGCCTGTCCAGGAGATGCCTTCCAGACAGGGTGTAACGGAATCGAAACCCGTCCCCACCCGGGGCCAGAAAGAGCCGCCCCCCGTTTCCCAAGCCCCTAAAGAAGGACCAGAGATCACCACACCGGTTGAAGAGCCTCCGGCTGAAGCTAAGGAGCCCATAGCAGGGCCACAGGAAGACGAGGCCTTAAAGGAGAAGCCGGTTAAACGGGCCAAGACCAAAAGGGTGAAGAGGAAAAAGGCCGATGAACCGGCCAAGATCATAATGACGCCTGAGGAAGGCCCTCTAAAGGATATACTTGCCAAAAAAGTCCCGGTCAGGGAAGCAGAGGCCCCGCCGGCCAGGCCCCCGAGGCCTGAGTTTCCCCCGGAGGTCCCCGAACAGGTGGTGGAAAAGCCGAAAAAGGCCCCCTCCCACAAGAAAAAGAAGGGGAAGAAGGGTGTAAAGACAGAGGGGGTCCCTGATCGGATCACGTTCAGACGGCGAAAAAAGGAAGTTTACGAACGGGTCGATCTTTACGGGGGCCATCCCCGGAAACGAAAAGGCCTGAAGGGGACAAAAAGGGGGAAAGAGAGTCCCAAGAAGTTCAAGCATACGGAGATCACCGTTCCCAAGGCCATCAAGAGAAGGATCAAGGTGCAGGAATCTGTCACGGTGGTGGACCTGGCCAAGGCCATGGGTACCAAGGCCACCGAGCTCATGAGACGCCTGATCAGCTCCGGGGTAATGGCGAAAAACATCAACCAGGCCATAGACTTTGAATCCGCATCCATAGTGGCGGACGACTTTGGTTTCGAGCTGGAACTGGACACCTTTGAGGAAGAAAAATTCTTTTCAGATATTGCAGATGAACCTGAAGACCTGCAACCCAGACCGCCCGTGGTGACCATCATGGGACATGTGGACCACGGAAAGACCTCCCTGCTCGATTATATTCGTAAGTCCAATATCATAGGAGGGGAATCCGGGGGCATCACGCAGCATATAGGGGCCTATTATGTGAAGACACCGGAAGGAGACATCGTTTTTCTGGACACGCCCGGCCATGAGGCCTTTACCGCGATGAGGGCGCGGGGGGCCAGGGTTACCGACATCATAGTGCTGGTTGTGGCCGCGGACGACGGCACCATGCCCCAGACAAAGGAGGCCATTAATCACGCCCGTGCCGCCAACATACCCATAGTAGTTGCGGTCAACAAGATCGACAAACCTGAAGCAGATCCTGAAAAGGTAAAGAGGGAGTTAGCCGAACTGGATCTGGCCCCTGAAGAATGGGGCGGGGAAACCCTTTTAGGTCATGTGTCCGCAAAAACGGGTGAAGGGGTTGAAGAGCTTTTAGGGCTTATACTGCTTCAGACAGAGATGCTGGAACTGAAAGGTAACCCCAAAAGGGACGCCATAGGCACGGTTATCGAAGCGGAATTGGACAGGAGCAAAGGTCCGGTGGCCACGGTTCTGATCAAGAACGGCACACTGACACCCGGCTGCCACTTCGTGTGCGGAGATCACTTCGGCCGGGTCAGGGCCATGCTTGACTACAGGGGGAAGGCCATAAAAAGCGCCGGACCTTCGGTTCCGGTGAAGCTATACGGCATTTCAGGCGTTCCCATGGCAGGTCATGAATTCGCAGTGGTGAAGGACGAAAAGACCGCCAAACAGATCATTGAGCATCGAAAGGCGAGGACCCAGCAGGACCGGCAGGTGAAGAGGGGACCGGTAAGCCTTGACGACCTTTTTGACAGGATAAGCGAGGGAGACGTCAAAGAGCTGAACATCATACTCAAGACAGATGTTCAGGGCTCGGCCGAGGCCCTTTCCGATTCACTGGTGAAACAGAGTACCGATGAGGTCAAGCTCAACGTGATCCATTCCGCCACAGGCGCCATTACAGAGTCGGACGTGATGCTTGCCGCCGCCTCCGGGGCCATTATCATAGGGTTCAACGTGAGGGCAAACCCACGCGTTGTGGAGATTGCGGAAAAGGAAAACGTGGATATACGCTACTACGACGTCATATATAACGCCATCAAGGATATCCGCCTCGCCATGACAGGCCTGTTAGAGCCCATATTAGAAGAGCACGTTATCGGGCATGCGGAGGTTAAAGAGATATTCCGTGTGCCCAAGGTGGGGGCGGTCGCAGGATGTCAGGTCACGGACGGACGTGTGGACAGGAATGCGAAGGTCAGACTCCTGCGGGACAACGTGGTGGTATTTGACGGAAAGCTTGCCTCGCTCAGACGGTTCAAAGAGGATGTCAAGGAGGTCCAGAGCGGTTATGAATGCGGTATCGGTCTGGAAAACTTCAGCGACATAAAACCTGCGGATATTTTCGAGATCTACCGTGTGGAGGAGGTGGCCGCGGAGCTTTAGGAGATGGTTGTCGGGACCTTGAAAATTGAATTTCTGCTCTTTGATAACCGGTCTCTCAAGGGGAAACGGAAGGTGGTTCGGAGCATGATCGACAAGGTAAAGGCCAGGTTCAACGTCTCCATCGCAGAGGTGGGCTCCAACGATAAGTGGCAGAAGATTGAGCTTGGGATCAGTGCAGTTGGCAACGATCGCCGTCACATCGACTCTTCCTTAAACCACACACTCAAATTTCTCGAATCCCTCTACCTGGCGCAGATCGTGGACACTGAAATGGAAATCTTCAACCTGTAAATCACCTGCGGGACATTGTGTTAATCTCGGTAATATAGAGTTTCAGATAATGATTTTGGCAAGGCCAAAGGGACCACTTTCCTGTTTCAAGGGGCCGGCGCTGTCAATACTTTGAGGATATGAAATGCTACCAGGCAAACGGGCAACAAGGGTGGGAGACCTGGTGCTGAGAGAAATCGCCATGCTTCTCCTTAACAAGGTGAAAGATCCAAGGGTTCAGGGGGTCACCCTGACAGGAATCCACCTCACCAATGATCTGAAGCGGGCCAGGGTCTTTTACAGTGTTGTGGGAAGCCAGCAACGGGTTGAGGAGGCCGGTGTCGGCCTCAACAGCGCCAGGGGATTCATAAGGAGGGAGGTGGGGATCAGGATGGAGCTACGTTACGTCCCTGAAATTTCCTTTGCCCATGACCCTTCTCTGGAAAGAGGGAGCCATATGGAACAGGTCTTTGCAAAGATCAAGGGAAATGAAAAACAACCATGAGCCCCTCTGACGAAATTGCTTCGGTGCTGGCACAGGGAAAACGGTTCCTCCTCGTGACCCATAAAGATCCGGACGGAGATGGTATCGGCTCCATGCTGGCCCTTGGCAGGAGCCTCACCCATGCGGGCAAGGACGTTCTACTTCTTGCCCAGGATCCGATTCATCCCCCCCTGAACTCCCTGAAAGGGGCACACCGGATCGCCCAGGCGCCCCCTGCAAGAGGAAATTTTGACGCCCTCCTGGCCCTGGACTGTGCGGAAAGGTCAAGGCTGGGGGAGTTCGCCCACATCATGAAGGACTGCGGGCTGGTCATAGATATCGATCACCACCTGATGGGAGAACCCTTTGGGGACCTGAACCTTATTGATCCTGAATGCTCGTCCACCGGCGAACTGGTGTTCAGGTTAATAGAAGAGGCAGGCCTGCCCATGGACTCTGATGTGGCAGGTAACATCTTTGCTGCAATCCAGACGGACACGGGCTCTTTCAGATACAGTAACACAACGCCCGAGGCCTTGAGAATAGCCGCAACCCTGATGGAAAGGGGGGCAGACCCATGGGAGATATCAAACAAGGTTATGCACGGCCACAGCCTAGCCCGCCTGAAACTCCTGGAAATGGCCCTAAGTACGGTGGAACTGCATCATGGGGGTAAGATATCCACCATGATACTCTCCAGGGAGATGTTTGAAGAAACAGGGACCCTGCAGTCCGACAGCGAGAGGTTTGTGGATTATCCCCGCTTTATTCGTGGGGTTGAGCTGGGCGCCCTGATCCGCGAGACAGGGCAGTACGACTGCAAGATCAGCCTCCGTTCCAACAGATGGCTGAATGTGGCCAGTCTGGCATCCCGGTTCGGGGGAGGGGGCCATGCCAGGGCCGCCGGGTTTGAGGCCCAGGGATCTTTGGAGGACGTAAAGGAGAATTTTCTCATGGAGGCCGGCCGGTTTTTTGATGGAAAAGGGGGTTAACGGGATCCTGCTGTCTGACAAGGGTGTCGGAGAAACCTCCCACGGGGTGGTCAAGAAGGTCAGGGCCTTATTCCGGGAAGGTGGCCCTGTCAAGGTGGGACATGCGGGAACCCTGGACCCCTTTGCCACCGGGCTCCTGATCATCCTTGTGGGCGAGGGAACAAAACTCTCCCGCTTTATCATGTCAGAAGATAAGGTATATCTGGCTACCGTTGAATTGGGGATTGAAACAGACACCCTGGACCCAACCGGGAGGATCTTAAGGACCAGCCGCGTGCCCAACCTTGAACATGACTTCATACGGGCCAGTGCCGGGAGGTTTGTGGGCAAAATCCGTCAGGTTCCTCCCGCCTATTCGGCCCTAAGGCACGAGGGTACCCGGGCTTACAAACTGGCCCGGAAGGGCCTGGACGTGGCACTCCGGGCCAGGGAGGTCACGATCCACGCCCTCGATATTGTAGAAATTGACCTTCCACTGATCTTCATGCGGATCAGATGCTCAAGCGGGACCTATATAAGGAGTCTGGCCGCGGACCTTGGAAGAGATCTGGGACCCGGGGGACATCTTAGAGAGTTGCGGAGGATCAAAAGCGGCCCCTTTGACGTTGAAAACGCCATTTCATCTTCAGAAATGGGGGACAAGGCCTGTGGAGAGATTATTTCCAAAAGGGTAATCAGTCTGCCCGACGCCCTTCCCCATATGGAAGAGATATTCATAGACAGGGCCCTCGCCAGAAGGATCCGGCAAGGTTATCAACCCTCGTGGAAGGAATTGACCGCGGCTCAGGAAGGGAAAATAGCCATGCACCATGGTCCCCACGGCGGGTGGATCAAACTCGTTGGCAATGGTAAACTTGCGGCGATTATAAGGGTGTTTTTGGGAGAGGAGACCAATGAAATCAGGGCCAAGGTAGAGAGGGTATTTTCCGCGTAAAGTACCGGCGCAGAGGCTCGCGCGGTCCCGGTGGGCCTTTGCCCGGCAATTCGTAACAAATCAACTTACAGGAGGTATAAGCAGTGGTTTTGACAGCTGGAGCAAAAAGGGAAGTAATCGAAAAGTTCAAGGTCCATGAAACCGATACCGGTTCCCCCGAAGTGCAGATTGCCTTACTTACCAGTCGAATCAAATATCTTACGGGTCATTTCAAGGTACACAAGAAGGATCACCACTCAAGACGGGGACTTCTGAAACTTGTGGGACAGAGGAGAAGGCTTCTCAACTATCTGAAAAAAAAGGATGTGGAAAAATATCGGAAACTGATCAACCAATTAGGTATTCGCAAGTAGATTAAACGAATTGCGAATACCACCATTTAATACCCAGCACCAATCAGTCTGGGCGAAAGGACAGAGAAGAAAATGATGAAGAGCAGCTCCATTGAGATCAATGGCAAGACCCTTAATATAGAAACCGGCCGCATTGCAAAGCAGGCAAGCGGGTCCGTCGTTGTTACCTGCGGAGAGACCGTGGTACTGGTAACAGCGGTCTCTACCGACGAAATCCGGGAGGGGATCGATTTCCTGCCACTGACCGTTGAATACCAGGAGATGTCTTACGCAGGCGGGAATATCCCGGGTAACTTCTTTCGAAGGGACATGGGAAGACCCAGCGAAAGGGAGACACTGACGGCACGTCTCATAGACAGGCCTCTCAGGCCCCTGTTCCCTGAAAGCTACCATTTCGAGACCCAAATCATCGCCACTGTCCTGTCCACTGACAAGGAAAACGAGTCTGACATGTTAGCCATGTTAGGGGCTTCGGCGGCCCTCGAGATCTCGGACATCCCTTTTTCCGGACCAATAGCAGGCGTTCGGGTGGGAAGGATTGATGGGAGATTCGTAACAAACCCTACCATCAGCGAGCAGGAGGAAAGCGACATAAACCTGATTGTGGCCGGCAACCGGGACGGGATTGTGATGGTCGAGGGTGGAGCCCTCTTTGCCTCTGAATCTGACCTTATCGACGCCATTTTTTACGGCCATGAGGTCATGCAGCCTATGCTTGAGATGCAGGAGAAGCT
>DREN01000389.1 GCA_011051075.1 Deltaproteobacteria bacterium
ATGTAAAGCTCGGCCCCGTCGGTGAACAGGATCAGTCCCACCTTGTCATTATTGCGGACCGCCGAGAAGGCCAGTACGCTTCCCAATTCGGCCATCATCTCCCGTTTGCTCCAGGTGGCGGAGCCGAATTCACCCGAGGCGCTCACGTCGATGATGAGCATGATGGTCAACTCCCTCTCCTCGGTGAATTTCTTTACATGGGGCCGTCCAGTGCGAGCGGTTACGTTCCAGTCGATGGCCCTCACATCGTCGCCCGGGACGTACTCCCTCACCTCGTCGAAGTTCATGCCGCGGCCCTTGAAAACGGAGTGGTAACGCCCTGCAAGGGTCTCATCCACCAGGCGGTTTGTCTTTATCTCAACCTGGTGGACCTTACTGAGGATTTCGCTGCTTATGCGGGTATCCATGCCCCTTTTCCTTTCTCTGATCGTTAACCCAATATTGGAGAGGCTTTTCCTCAGGGCACCGGAATGGTGTCCAGGACCCTCCGGACAATATCGTCGCTTGTCAATGCCTCGGCCTCCGCCTCATAGGTGATGATGACTCGATGCCTGAGAACGTCCATGGCAATCGATTTGACGTCTTCAGGGGTGACGTATCCCCGGCCCTGGAGGAAGGCCAGGGCCTTGCTTGCCGACTTGAGGTTTATGCTCGCCCTTGGAGATGCCCCGTTCTGGATGTAGGGCTTAAGATCAAGGCCGTAGGCCTCGGGATCGCGGGTCGCGTACACCAGGCTTACGATATAGTCCTTGACCTTTTCATCCATGTATATGGTTTTCACCACCTGGCGCGCCCTGATGATGTCCTCCACCTGAACCACCTGATTTACCTGAACGGTTTGATCCATGGTCTCAACCACGTCTAAGATGACACGTTCTTCAGATACCGAAGGGTAGGTGACGGTTACCTTCAGCATGAAACGGTCCATCTGGGCCTCGGGCAGGGGATAGGTCCCCTCCTGCTCAATGGGGTTCTGGGTGGCCATCACCAGGAACGGGTCCGGAAGCGGATAGCTCTCCTCTCCAATGGTTACCTGTCTCTCCTGCATCGCCTCGAGGAGTGCACTCTGGACCTTTGCGGGGGCCCGGTTGATCTCGTCTGCCAGGACCAGGTTTGAAAATACCGGACCGTGCTTGACCACGAACGACACGTCTTTCGGGTTGTAGATCTCCGTGCCTATAATATCGGCCGGAAGCATGTCGGGCGTGAACTGTATCCTCCTGAATCCGGTCTGAATGGCGGCGGCCAGTGTCCTCAGGGCCAGTGTCTTGGCCAGGCCGGGGACACCCTCGAGCAGGATATGGCCGTTTGAGAGGAGTCCCACCAGGAGGCGGTCAATGAGATATTTCTGCCCCACGATGACCCGGCTCAACTCCTGCTCCAAGGGCCTCACCCACCCGGATGCCCTCTGAACGGAATCACTGATGGTCTGTATGCTCGTAAACTGAGGACCGTCCGGTCTTGCGGCCCCTCCTGGAGGCCTTGAATAGTTCTCGTATGTCCCCAACCCCCTCTCCTGAAACCTCTCTGATGGTCGAATGTTCATAGTATCTCCTTTCTCTCTGATTTTTGCTTATGAGCGGGTCGTCCCGGAGGGCCTTTCCCGCCGAGGTTGCAGGCAAGGTAGCACCCGAGTCTTGCCGTAACCTTTCGGGAAGATTACAAGTTGGTAATGAAGGAGAAAATCGAGGCCTATGGGGGGTAAGTCCCGGGTACGCTTACAGCGGGAGTATAGACTTCCAGATAAAGATTTTGGACTGCGTTATCGGTCGGAATCGTCGACGACGTACTATGGGTACGACTTACTCCGATTCCTCCCTCTGGCCTTGCAAAATCATTATCTGAAACTCTATAGATATTTTCAGCCGAACTGCCGGGAAAGATATCCTGAAAACCAACGCTCTTTCCGCCCCGTGAGAACAGGGATCTTCCTGTCAGGGTACGGACTTGAAAGGGGCCTGAAAGAGGCTGTCCCTCCAACCATGGACACGGTTGTATCATAGAGCATATTCAGTCGGGAAGACGGCGCATGACCGAGGAATTGGGAACGAGACCGTTTTTGAGCAGGGGGTGGCACTCTTATGCGGGGCTCCACATGGGGAGGGTTCGGCGATCTTAATTTTCTTCATCGTCTCAAGAAAAATAAACCTTCAAGAAGTCACTTCTTGAAATCCTGGACTGAGTAAGGATTGTTCGTAAAGTCGATTCTTTCAGGACCGGATGATTCGGAATTGTAAGTGGCGTGCGTGTGCCATCAGGATTTTCTCTCAGCATCGCAATGTGATTTCCTTCCTGGACCAACCGAAAGCCGAGTTGCTCCAGAACGCTTATGACTTTTCGAAGGGGGGCATCTGATGGAAATTTCGCCATTAGACGGAAACCCGAGCCTCGGCAATGAATGCCTCCACAATTGAAGGATCGAAATCGAGTTCGTTAGGGCCGAAAGTTTCGATATGAAATTTGATGGCTGATTTCACATCATCCAAAGCGGCCTCATAAGAATCACCCTGCCCGACGACCACTCCCTTTAAGCCAAGCGGATAGGCAACGTATACATCTGGATGCTTTTCAACAACTATTTTAAATTGTTTCATTTTTACGCTCCAACGCTCAGGTTGTCTTAGTTTTAATAACATATCAGAGATTCGGAAGCTTGTGAAGAACGTAATTCGCTTCGCTCACAATTGGAATGCTGGGATAATGGGTTTTGGGAAAATGGAGAATTGGTGTTGTGGCAACATTCATCTTTACAAGTCATCCCGGCAGGACTATAAGATTCGTGAACAGATCGCAAGCTCTGATTTATCTGGTTTCACGGGAAAGACTGGAAAGCCATATGCGAATCGTGCTTGTACACCCGGTAGGCTCAAACTGGGTGCCGGGGAAAAAAGATGTGACGGCCACTGCCAACAGGATGGCCCCCTTGGGCCTCCTCTCCATTGCCGCCTATCTGGAGGGCGAGGGGCATGAGGTATTTGTCCATGACTGTCTGGGTCCCAGGGCCCCGCAGGGTAATGAGGCCAGCGCCGGAATAATCCTGGGAATGAACCCCGATCTGGTGGGCTTTTCCGCAACCACCTCCGGTTTCCTGGACGGCTACGATCTCGCCACCCGGATCAAGGCGGCCAGGCCCGGGATCAGGATCGTATTTGGCGGGGTTCATGTGTCTGCCATGGGTGGGACACTCCTGGACCGGTTCGAGCATATAGATTATCTGTGCATGGGAGAGGGAGAGGCCACCCTTGCCGAGCTTGCCTCGGGTGAAGAACCTGCCCGCATTTCAGGTCTGGTATGGAGGGATCAGGGAGTAGCGGTGTCCAACCAGCCACGACCCTACATCCCTGACCTGGACAGTCTCCCTTTTCCTTCGTACGAAAAACTCGCCGGGTTTCCAAAGGGCTATAACCTTCCGCTCTTCAGTTATATCCTGTCGCCGGGGGCAACCATGGTTACGAGCAGAGGTTGCCCCTACCAGTGCTCCTTCTGCGACCGGTCTGTTTTCAGGCGGGAGTACCGTTACAACTCGGCCCAATACGTGTATGAGCATATGAGGTATTTGCGGAAGCGATTTGGGGTCAGGCATATCAACATCTACGACGATCTCTTCACAGCCCACCGCAGAAGGATTACAGAACTCTGTGACCTCCTTATCTCCAGGCCGCTCGGCATGCAGTTCAACTGCGCCGTTCGGGCCGGACACTGCGATGACGAACTCCTTGAGATGCTGAAGAAGGCCGGGTTCCTGCAGTTATCCCTTGGGATTGAAACAGGCGACCCTGGCCTCATGAAGACCCACAAGCCGGGTGTTCACCTTGAGGAGGTCTGCGATACGGTGAGGCGTATCCAGGCAAAGGGCCTCCGGGCCAAGGGGCTCTTTATTATGGGACTTCCGGGGGAAACCCGGGAGTCGATCCTGAAGACCAGCGATTTTGTCATCTCCCTCGGTCTTGACGACATGAACATGTCCAAGTTCACGCCCTTTTACGGGGCCCCGTTGTGGGCTTCCATTGATGAGGAGGGGACCTTTGATCATGACTGGCGTAAGATGAACTGCCTGAACTTCGTGTTTGTTCCAAAGGGGATGGAGTCAAGAGAGGAGCTTGATCAGCTCTACAACAGGCACGTAAAGCGTTTCTACACCGATCCCGGCTGGCGCAGGAGGTTTCGAGGGCGCATCTGGGAGCACAGGAGGAGCCTTATCTACTTTCTAAGGAACCTGCCCACCTTCCTCGGGGCCATGCGGAACTTCGAGCCTGAAAAGGAGTCATGACCACTGAGGATCATGTGGGCCTTTTTCTGGGCCGACCTTATGCTTTCCTCTACCTGTCGGCAGTAGCGGTCCATCTCTTCCGGATCTGCCTTCCTGGGAAATAAAAGCGGTTTGTCCACAAGGATAACCTGCCGGGAAAAGGGAAGTGGGATGTAGGCCCGGTTCCAGGATTTCTCGAACACATATCTGCGTGTTACGGACACACCCACCGGAAATAGCGGTACGCCCGTCTTCTGGGCAAGCATGACGATGCCCGGCTTGCACACCCCGCGGGGGCCCTGGGGGCCGTCCACCGCAAGGACAACGGGATGGTCCCGCCTGAGTGCCCTGATCAGGGCTAGGAGCCCGCCCACGGCCCCCCTTGTGGATGAACCCCGGGTCACCCTGTAACCTAATACCCGTGCTCCCCTGGCCATGATCTCCCCGTCCCTGGAGTGGCTCACCAGGATCGTAAGGCCAAGGCCGCCAAAATGGGGCATGAGTGCCAGCTCATCCCCGTGCCAGTGGGCCACCGCATAGGGGGCGCCGGGGGCCGGCATGTCTCCCATGCCCACAAGCTCGGTGCGGATAAGGCCAGATGCCAGTTTCATTATACCGGCGGCCCACACGGGCCAGCGGTTGTCAAACCATTGGCTGTAAAAAGACCTGTCCATGATGAAAAACCGAGGGCCTGCTGTCTCCGGCGCTCTCTCCGGGGATGTTGCTGTCCGTGACAGTCTGAGTCGGTTCAATCAGATCCCTCAGGTGCAGGCGGGATAGGGGGATCAGTCATCCGGGACCCAGCAGGCCCCCTCCCCGAGAAGGCCGACCCTAACAAGCTTACCGGATTCAAGGGGGAATGGCAACCCGGAAACCTCCCTCCAGGACAGGATGGCTGTCAGACGGGCCCCCTGTGGGTGCTCCAGATGTACTTTCATTACAGACTCTGTGCGGTCAAGGCCCACAATACGCATATCTACCCGAGACAGATAATCCCGATTTTCATTTACGGGAAAAAGATCAACGGCCCAGCTGGGCACAGCAAGACAGAACCTTTCCGGCCTTTTAGCCGAATCCTGTAAGGGATCAGGGATACAGATCCCTAACCCCCTTAAAAAAAGCCCGCCCTCGGGGCCGGTTTCAGCGGGAATGAAGTTCTCCATGCCCAAGAGTTCGGCCACAAAGCGGTTTTTGGGCCGGCTCAGGCCATGCTCCGGCCGTCCCTCCTGGACTATGGCTCCGTCTTTCATTATCAGCAACCTGTCCGCCAGGAAGAATGCCTCACTCAGATCGTGGGTGATATGGAGGATGCTCACCCCTATTTCCCTGTGTATCCGTTTCAATTCACCGCGGAGCCTGTCCCTGGTAAGGCGATCCAGGGCGCTCAGGGGTTCATCCAGTAGGAGCATGTGGGGATCAAGAACAAGGGCCCGGGCCAGGGCCACACGCTGGCGTTCACCCCCGGACAGGAGCCGCGGTCTCCGGTCCAGGATATGCTCGATCCCAAGGAAACGGGCCATCTCCCGAACCGCCCGGTCCACCTCTCCGCGGGTCATGCCCTTCAGTTTCAGACCAAAGGCGACGTTGGCGTATACGGTCAGATGGGGGAAAAGGGCGTAGTCCTGGTACACCACCCCCAGGTGGCGTCCCTCCGGGGGGATATGAGTCACGTCCGAACCCTTGAGATATATGGTGCCTGAATCAGGATGGTTTATGCCGGCGATGGTCTCAAGGAGTACCGTTTTTCCGGTACCTGTGGGCCCCAAAAGGACAACGTATTCCCCCTGCCTTACCTCCAGTGACACCCTGTCAAGGCTGAAGTCCCCCAGGTTGAGGGATATGTCCTCCAGTCGAAGCAATCAACCCTCCTTTCTGGGCTCGGCCAGCCACCTCAAGAGGGCGAAGATCAGGAGGCAGAGTAGTATGAGGAGTACGGCCACGGGTTTGGCGTATTTGAGGCCATAGGCCTGGAACCTCTCCCATATGAGGATAGGGGCGGTCATCGGGTGGTAGGTGAGGATTACAACCGCCCCGAATTCGGAGATGCCCCGGGCCCACATCATGATACCGCCGGAGAGAACGGGCCGCCAGGCAAGGGGAAGGGTTACGCGGAAAAAAGACTGCCACGGTGATGCCCCTAATGTTCGGGCCACCCTTTCCAGTTTGGGGTCCACCGCAAGGAAGCCGTCCCTAGCCGCGTTCACCAGAAAGGGGAGTGAAACGTAGGCCATGGCCAGGCTGATGCCCAACTCCGTACCCACAAAGTCCAGTCCCACCTCTTCAAGGGCCTTTCCCAGGAAAAAACTGCGGCCATAGACCATGAGGAGGGCAATACCCGCGGCAGTATGGGGAATCATGACGGGCAGGTCCACCAGGCCCTGGACAAGGCTCTTCCCCCTGAAGTTCCAACGGGCCAGAAGATATGACAGTGGGATACCCAGGACGGTGCAGACAACGGTTGCCCACAGGGCGGCTCTGAGGGTAAGAAAGATCGAGTCCATCACCTCCCTGTCCGCGACCGCGGATCTCAGTGCCTCAGGATCGGCACTCAGAATCATCCTCAGGAGGGGGACTGACACAAGGATCAGAAGAAGTAGACTGAGTCCTGAAAAGGCAAGTTTGAACCCCTTTCTGCCTGAAAAGGGTTTGGTCGGGCTGTTCATGGGCTTTACCTGAGTTCGACATATCTGCGAAGCAGTGGTGGCAAGCGATCCACTTTTCCCGTGGCCTCGGGCGGTGAGATGGGGGGCTGTCCCTGCTGCCGCATGATCTCCTGCCCTTCAGGTCCCACGACAAACGAAACGAACTGAAGGGCCGCGTCCCGGTTCGGTGCCCCCCTGGGGATGGTTATGCCGTAAACCATGGGCTTGCCCCTCTTTACGATAAATTCTCCAGGCTTCCTGCCGCTGATCTTTATCTTCGCCTCCCTGTAAAATGCCTCGTACCGGGCCGATTTCAGATTGATCCGGGCCGGAAGCCGTACAAAGGGCATGCTGTGCTGCTCGCATACAGAGCGGTATATGAACAGGTAGTCGATCTCGCCCGCCTCAAGCATGGCTATTAGATCGGTCTCCTTGGGCCTCACGTTCTTGGGGGGACAGCCCTTTACAAGCTTCTGGTAAAGTCCGGGGGCCTGGTAGTACTTCTCAGCCAGCTGCCAGACCAGCATGGTGCGGTATCCGCAGGGATCTGAGTTGGGATCGGAACGGCCGTACTCCACACCCTGCCGGAGCAGGATCCTGTACCAGTTATCCATGTTGATCTCTTTGGAAAGTCTCGATTCGGGCCTGTACATTATGGCCATCTCGTTGGTTGCAAAGGAAATATTCCAGTCCGCGTATCGGGGAATGAGCAGATTTTCGATCACAGTGTAGTCGGCCGATGCCATTACGTCACATGGTCGCTTGAGATCCGTGATCTTTCGGGCACACGTCCGCGACCCGGCCGCCTCGAGCTCTATGCGGACCCGGGGATGTATGGAGGTGAACTTCTGCTTCATCACCCTGAAGGGAACTGCGAGGGATCCGGCGTTAAAAACGATCAGTCTTCCGGTAGGTTCGGCCCGGAGGGGGGATGAGAAGAAGATATGGGCCAGGAGTAGCAGCACCGTTACAAAAGAAGATCCTGGGGAAAAACAGGTCCTTTTCATAGATCAGGGCTCCTTTCCTTGGTCCGCGTCATAGGGGAAGACCATCTTGCCGCACATATCCAGGTTATATCCTGCAAGATCGGTCTGAAGGTCTCTGAAGGCAGGTTCGTTCAGGAGCCCGAGGAAGAGCTGAACCCCTTTTTCAAAGAACCGGTCCTTTTGTATAAGGAAATCGAACCGCTCCCAGCGAAGGGGGATAAAATCCAAATCCAGGAGCCCGGCAACGGCCCTTATGGCCAGCCCGGCGTGAGCCCTGCCCGAGAGGACCTCTAATCCCACCTCAAGATGACGGGCCATCTCACGGTCGTAGCCCTCGATGCGTGCGCCCTCTATTCCCGCCTTTGAAAGTTCCCTGTCCAGGAGCACCCGGGTTCCTGTTCCCAGGGGACGGTTCACGATCCTCATGCCTGGTCGGCCAAGGTCCTTTATACCTTGAATATTTTCAGGGTTGCCTTTTCCTACGAGGATCCCCTGTTCCCGTTTGCAGAAGTTGATCACCCCGGGCATCTGTCCAAGCTCTTCCCGGGCCACCCCGAAGTTGTACTCCTGTTCGTTTTCCTGGAGCAGGTGGCTTGATGCAATATGGCAGAGGTTGCGTCTCAGGGCGCGGATTCCACCCAGGCTCCCTAAGTTGCCGAATACGGCAACATTTTCAGGGTAGAGCCGATTGAACAGAGAAACGGCCTTATCCAGAAGGATATCGTTACTGCCGGCTATGATGAGCAGACCGTGGTACGGGGGGAGAGGATCGGTTGTCTTAGGGTAGTTGATGGTCCTGTTCTCCAGCCACTGCTCAACGAGATGCCGTGGAAAGAGCCACTTGCCCGTGGCCTTTGTGGCGGGAAGCCCCTTCTCCGCGATAAGGGTATAAACCATCTTTTCGTTAATGTTGAGGAAACGCGCGATCTCCCTGGTGGTAAACAGCGTAGTGTTCTCCATATCTCCTCCTCCATAGTCTGCCAGTAATAGAGCATATTTGTCATTGGCAGTCAATAAGAACTTGATAGAACAATTCTTGAACCCATACGGACCAAAAATTACACGTGCTGTCCCAACATCCCCCACGGGGCCACGGTCATGAAGCTCTCGGGCCCACCGGCCCAGGTACCCACCCTGACCGGCTTGGGTCTAATCATACTGTCGGCCCTCCTGGTCGGCATCACCTTTCTTGTAATCGGCAGGCAGAAGAAGGCGTCATGCTGACCCTGACCCCCTGCCCCTTTATAGATAAAAGGGGCAAGGGGCCTGTGGCCCGCGCCCTCTTGACAGAGGATACCCCGTGATCATCATTCTCCCACGACAAGTTTTCCCTTTTTCAGGATGAGCGTCCCCATGGCCACGGTCGCTGAACGGATCCTGGATTCTCCTGATACCGAGGTAAAGCCGGTATCCAGACCGCTCTCAAGGGCTATCTGTCTGTTCGTGTTCAGGGTAACGTCCTCGGAGTATGAGCCCTCTCTTACCTTGAGGACAGCCGTTCCGGAGGCCTCGTTAATTGCCGTCTGAATGGAGGAATAGCAGGGGGAATGATCAGAGCAGTTCCCGTCGGCAGCCACATAGGAGGCCAGGGCCGTCAGGGCGCCGTAGATAAGTATCTTTTCCTCATCCACGTACTGCCATCCCGCCTCCAGCAGGTCAATGTCGGTGGTACCTTCGGGAAGGGGCTCAATCCTTATGATGGTCGCTGTCCGGGACGCGGCTCCCCCGTTATGGTCCCAGTTAAAGTCATAAGGCCAGGTTACGTCCTGGTCTTCCGCGCTGCTGGCCTGATCCGGGGGACAGGGCGCCTTCTGGGGGGGAACCAGTCTGTACGGCCCTTCTCCCGTAAGTTTACTATCCCCGCCCAGGACCCCGGGTTCCAGGTCCTGGCCTTCCCTCTCGTAGGCGAGAATCATCTTCAGGCCACCGGGGTTTACTATCAGGTCCTTGTTGCTCCGTCCCGCGCATGATGGAGCGCTGTAATCGCACCATCCGGACACGGGATTAAGGGCCGTGTCGGCCTGGGTATCGTAATAGTAGACCGCTTCCGGATAAACCCCTTTCACATGATAGAGCTCGGGGTCCGAATCAATCTCCAGGGGATGGTAGTTTGACCATCCGTCCGGGGCGAATACCGTTATGCCAGTGGCGGTTGCCAGGATGCCGGCATCCTCGAGCAGATCCTCCACCGGTACCCCCGTGTACTGGACGTAAAAATCTCCCGAGCGGCTTGTGTTCATGAGCATGAACTGGGTGTGCCGGGTCAGGGCCTCTAACTGG
>DREN01000049.1 GCA_011051075.1 Deltaproteobacteria bacterium
AGTTTCCAGTTTATCGATCATCCCTTGAACTGTCCTCAAAGACTCCCCGTCCTTCTTAAAGGGGGGAAGGCCGTCAAGATCCGCCTCAATTATCTGACTCCGGTACGGCAAAAAGCCCAAGAACTCGAACCCGGGCATCTCCCTGGACAGGAATTCCCTGTCCTTTTCCGATCGTATCTTGTTTCCCACAAAACTCAGCCTCTTTATGCCGATATCAGCGGCCAGCCTGCGTACCTGGTGTGCGGTCTCAATGCTTCGCCTGCCAGGCTCCACAACCACCACCAGCCTGTCCACGTTCATGGCCGTTCCACGCCCCAGATGCTCCAGGCCTGCCTCCATATCAAGGACCACTGCCTCGTCCCTCGCCAGTACAATATGGCCCACCAGCCTCTTGAGGAGGGTACTCTCCGGGCAGATACAGCCTGATCCACCCGTCTTTATCCCCCCCATGACCATTACCTTTATGCCGTCAACCTCTACGGACAGGCTGTCTGGCAGGTCACTTACCTTGGGGTTCAACTTGAAGAACGACCCCATGGTCCCCACCTTGGCCTCGGTCCTCTCCTCGATAAGCTCTTTCATCTGGGAGATGGGCACAATTTCGTCACTTTTTTCAACGCCCAGGGCCTGGGCCAGGTTCGCGTCGGGATCTGCGTCTATGGCCAGGACCTTCCTGCCCTGGTCTGCCAGTGCCCTGCAAAGGAAGGCGGCAAAGGTTGTCTTTCCCACGCCCCCCTTGCCACTTACGGCGATCTTCATGAATCCTCTCCTCAATATGAAAATGGTTAATTATCTCCTGGCCTGGATCATTTCAGACAGTGGCGCAGGGCCGACCGAAGACCGAGGGCTTTAACAGGGCTCAAGAAAGGCCCGTGAAACAGGGGAGAGGTCATTGCTTTTCAGTAACAAAGTCCTTTGAAAAAAAAATACCCCCATCGGCAAAACCTTTAACCAACGAGGGTCTTTATGGAATACGATCTCAGGCCTCCTCCCTAAAGGCATCCTTTAACGTCTTGCCGGCCACAAACCTGGGCACCCACCTTGCCTTGATCTCGATCTCCTCACCGGTCTTGGGATTTCTCCCCTTTCTCGCCTCTCTCCTGTCTGCCCTGAAGGTTCCAAAGCCCACCAGGGTGACCTTCTCCCTGTTTTTCAGGGCCTCAATGATAGTTGAAAAAACACAATCTACCGCAGCTTGGGCATCCTTTTTGGTACTCACAACCTTGGCCACCTCATTCACCAGTTCCCCCTTGTTCATGCTGTACCCTCCCTTTCACTAAGTGTTAAAATGAAATACCAACTGCATCCCGGCCATGCCAAAAAAACCAGACATCTTCCCAGGGGCTCCGACCCTTCTCACGCAGGTACAATCCCCTGTTGCTGTCCCATATCATAATTTCAGGACAACCTCAACATCCTGATGAAGAAGGGGGTCCTGAACGGACAATCCCTTTCAGTTCATAAACAACGGTACTGGAACTTGTCCCAAGTCTAATTAACTTCAAGCTTTACTGCCATCCATGCGAGAGAGGCGACAGGGAATGACGATATTTCATACCCCATACCTTGTCAAGGAGTTATACGAAGATTTTGTACCTGCCTGTAATCCCGGGCGCAAGGGCGTTTGAACCCTCCTCTGGCCGGGCCCGGGCACGGGGTGGTTTCAAGAGATTACCGCCTCCTCGGCAGTCAGGGCCTTGGCCGATTCGAATCTCAGGGTTTTCATACGCCTTGACAGAGGTCCCATGTTAGCCTAATCTGTTTTATGGGTTGCCTCAGCCGCCTGTAAAAGGCGAGGCGGTCTCAGCCCATGGGGACATCTTCCATAAGAGGGCTTTTTCAGATCTATCCACAGACAGGGGCACTTCAGACATGATCAGGGAGGCAGATGATGGATTACATCAGGTATATCGACAAGACCCACGAGTATTACCGGGCCCAGGGCTATGACAAGGTCTACAACTACGCCCATAACGAGGATATCCCCTTCACCCCCTTGAAAAAACCCCTTTCCCAGTGCAGGGTGACCCTGGTGACAACGGCCTCCTTCCTTCTCCTGAACCAGGAGGACGTTCCAATAGAGGAACCCAGGATGTTGGGCACCAATCAGATGGAGGTCTTCACAGTACCCAGCGACTGGCCCGTTGATCGCATTCGCTCCACCAGCGAAGACCACGACCGCTACCAGACCGACATGAAAGATGTCAACGCCTACTTTCCCATTTCGCGCGTCCGGGAGTTTGTTGAAGAAGGGGTGTTTATGTCCCTGGGCAGAAACTGCTACCGGACCCTCCCCAACTACAGCCAGCGCAAGACCATCCAGGTGGACGGACCTGAGATACTCAGGCGGTGCCTGGAAGACAGGGTGGATGTGGCCCTTCTGACCCCGGTCTGACCCATCTGTCACCAGACCGTGAGTCTGGTGGCCCGTGTCCTGGAGGAGGGGGGCATCTCCACGGTCACCTATACCAACGCCCGGGATATCGCTGCCAGTGCCGGCAACCCCAGGCAGGTCTTCCTTAACTATCCCCTGGGCAATCCGGCGGGTCGGCCCCACGACCCGGAAAACCAGCGCAGGGTCCTGCGCGCAGGGCTGAAGCTGCTGGAAGATGCCGAAAGGCCTGGGATCATCGTCGATCTCCCTTACACGTGGTCCGATAGCCGGGAGTGGATGAAAAAATTCATGACCGAGGAGCAGCCTTTCATTTCCGAAGATGCGGAAGCCAAACGTCAGGATCTGCTGAAAAAAGCGCGGGAGCAAAGAGCAAGCCAAATACATTAGAGATGCCTATTTATCCCGTTTGTAGCGGGGAAGTGAGTCCCGCCGCGGGATGCCTAAATTGCCTAAAGTGAACTATCGCAGACTTTTACCGGCCCTCTCGGCAGACAGGACGGTCAAAATTCTTGACTAGATGTTACCCGAGTTCCCTGGGCGGATGTATCGTGCAAATTTTGAGAAAACCATCCTTTCTAAGATGATACGAAGTTCCTTAACTTTAGGCATTTTAGGCACTCAAGTAAAGGAGCGTATCTCCGCCCTTGTAGAAAGGCTTTAGAGTCTGGAGTCAAAATTTAAAGGATATACGATCCTTCTGAAAGATCGTCTTTTGGATCAAGCGATCAGTATTCCAAACTGTCGTTCTGTTTCGACGAGGTTTTACAAATGAGAATAGCTGTGATGGGTGTTGGTGGCGTAGGAGGTTATTACGGCGGTTTGCTTGCGAAGCATTATGCCGAAAGCAGGGATGCTGAAATCATATTTATTGCAAGGGGAAGGCATCTCGAAGCAATCAGAACAAATGGCCTGAAGATGTTGAGCCAAAAAGGAGAATTCACGGTAAGACCTGCACTGGCAACTGATAATCCTGTAGAGTGCGGGCCTGTCAATATCCTTCTGCTTTGCACAAAGGGATACGATCTCGAAGATAGTGCAAGATTGGTTTCACCGTGTGTGGGTGAAAATACCGTCGTGATTTCATTGCTCAACGGTGTGAATAACCCGGAGCGGCTCAGGACGTTTCTTCACGAAGGGAAGATATTGAATGGCTGTGTATATCTATCAGTGCATATTCTGAGGCCGGGTGTTATCCAGCAGATAGGCGGCTCAGGCAAGCTGTTCTTTGGTGGTGAATGGGATCTGCCGGTCGATGGAAAAGGTATCGAGAATATCCTGCGGGCCGCAGATATAGATGCTGAGTACAGCAGGGATATAGCAGGCATCGTATGGGAAAAGTACATATTCATCTGTCCGTTTGCAAGCGCCACCACATTTCTTGACAGGACCATCCAGGGTGTTCTGGATGATGGGGAAGGAAAAGCGCTCTTTGAAGGTCTGCTCGGGGAGGTCATCCATATTGCAGAGGGGCAAGGCGTACACCTGCCAGAAAATATCCGGAAAATGACGATCGATAAGGCCTTCACCTTCCCCTATGAAACAAAAACATCGATGCACAAGGATTTTGAAGACGGGAGACAAACAGAGATAGATACATTTACCGGATACATCGTCAAAGCGGCCAGGAAGCAAGGCGTATCGGTTCCTCATCACGAAAAGGTTTACGACGTCCTCAAAAAGCGGTTACAGGCATAGAGCATGGATTCAGATTTCTTCAGGTGGGAAAGGAGGGTGCTGTGATAATCCAGGAAGGCAAAGCTGCATCGGCATTCACGCTGCCGGATGCGAAGGGAAAGAAAGTTGCATTGAAGGATTTCGAGAAAGGAAGATATGATCCTCTATTTTTATCCCAAGGACAACACATCCGGCTTGATGAAATCAAACCATATGAATTATAAATCTAAAATGCGATGATGCCTAATAATCATACGAGGGATGCCTGCCTATTTTGAATCGAACATAGAAAAAGCGACTTCAGCTAACCCGAGGGACACGGGCCAGAAGGCTGCCACCGAAGCCCCCTTTCACCCATGCAGAGCAAAGGGGCTTTTTTGTTAAAAGGCCAAAGGATTTAAGCGTTGATCTCGATAAAGGTTCAAACGATTCTGGATCTTAAAAGGATCCTGGGAAAAAGGGAGGTAGAACTTCTTGTGCCTGAAGGGAGCACTGTGGAGGATCTTCTTCAGAACATGACGATGAAATGGGGCGAGGAGCTGTCCTCACGTCTCTTTGAACCGGAGACCCACAGGCTGTTTTCACATATTCAGGTCATGGTGAACGGTCGCGCTATGGGGTTCTTGAACGGAATAGACACAGCACTTCATGATGGCGATGAAGTCCTGCTTCTTCCCCCTGCTGCAGGAGGCTGAGGAGGATACGAAACCAATGGATTCATACCGGTTTTGACGTCACGGTTGATCGGACAAATTTCGAAATTATCATGGGTTTTGGTTAAATCAGCATTGGCAATCGAACGAGAAAAAAGGAGGTAAAGCATGTACAAAGGCGGATATACAGGCAAGATTTTGCGGGTGAATCTCACGGAACAAACAGTAAAGGAAGAGGCGCTGTCCCAGGATGTTGCCAGGGATTTTATCGGGGGAGCGGGTTTCGGGATCAAGTTTCTTTTTGATGAAGTCAAAGGAGCAACAGACCCTTTGGGGCCGGACAACAAACTGATTTTTGCCTCCGGTCCCTTTTCGGGGACCACCATTCCCTGCGCCAGTCGCATGGCCGTTACGTCCAAATCCCCTCTCACCGGGGCGGTGGGCATGGCGTTGACTGGGGGGTACTTCCCTGTTGAACTGAAATTTGCAGGCTGGGATGCTCTGATCATCGAGGGCAAGGCCAAGGAACCCACCTATGTGTGGATCAAGGACGGGGAGGTCAAATTCCGCAGTGCAAAGAAGTTGTGGGGAATGAAGACCACTGACACCCAGCAGATTATCAAAAACGAATTGCACGACCAGAATATTCGGGTCGCCTGTATCGGCCCTGCCGGGGAAAACCAGATCAAGATCGCCTCCATCATCAACGAATGGCGAGCCATAGGTCGAAAGGGATTGGGGGCGGTCATGGGATCCAAAAATCTCAAGGCCATTGCCATTCGGGGGACCGGAGAGGTGGCCGTGGCTGACAAGGACAAACTGAAGGCCGCCAAGGGCGAGATGACCAAGGCCATGAAGGAAAGTCATGTCCTGTATCCGGCCTTTGCCAAGATTGGCACACCCATGGTTGTGGACCATACCTGTGCCACAGGGATCTTCCCCACCAAAAATTTCATGGCTACCGGTGAATACAATCCGGTGGATAAGATCGGGGTGGATGTTCAGATGACACGGAATGTGGGTTTTGAAGCCTGTTATGGGTGCCCGGTTGGATGCAGTCAGCTCAAGCTGGCAAAGACAGGGCCCTATGCGGGGATCCTGACGGAAGGACCCGAGTTTGAGACCATGTATGCCTATGGCGGTGTCACCGGTGTGGAAAACATAGACGCCATCATTGCCGCAGACCGAATGGCCGACGAACTGGGATTTGATACCCTTTCCTCCGGGGTGACCATCGCCTTTGCCATGGAACTCTTTGAGAAGGGGATTCTGACCAAGGAGGACACCGGCGGGCTGGAACTTAATTTCGGTAACCATGAGGCCATGAACACCGTTCTCAAACTGATGGCTTATCGTGAAGGGATCGGCGATCTGTTGGCAGACGGCTCTAAGGCGGCGGCTGAAAAGATTGGAAAAGGGGCGGATAAATACGCCATGCACGTGAAGGGTCTGGAACTACCGGCCTACGATGTGCGGGGGGCCAAGGCCCACGGGCTCAATTACGCAACCTCTTACACAGGCGCCGACCACTGCCGAGGATACGCCTTTCAGGAGATCTTCGGGATCCCCGTACCCCATGAAGTGGACCGATTTACCGCAGATGGGAAGGGAAAACTCACCAAGTGGAATCAGGATATCCGTACGGCGACCACCGATGCCCCCACCATGTGCGCCTTTCTTCTGGATATGGCCGTCGTGGGCATCGCAGCCCAGAATACCGCTTCACTGATGGAGGCCGTCACCGGATTTACCTATACGCCGGATGATATCCTCCAGGTGGGAGAGCGGATTAACAACCTGGCCCATGCATTCAACGTGCGGGAAGGGTTCACGAGGGAGGATGACACCCTGCCCGAAAGACTTCTGACCGAACCGTTGAAAGGGGGAGCCTCCAAGGGTCACTTTGTCAGCCGCGACGAACTTAACCAGATGCTGGATGAGTACTACGAGGCAAGGGGTTGGGATGTGAAGACCGGTGCTCCAAGCCGTGAGAAACTCGAAGAGCTTGGGCTCGGTTATGTGGCCGATCAGATGAGCGTTTAGAGACGAAGGCCCAAAAACATGGAGACCAAATTTCTAATCCCGCCCTGCGGCACTATTTTCTAATTTCACTGTTCCGTAAGCGGCTAACATTTTTTAAACCAGGTTGTTATAAGGAGGGGTCTATGTGGGAATATACGGATAAGGTAAAGGAGCACTTTCTGAACCCCCGGAACGCCGGGGAGGTGGAAGATGCCAACGCCACGGGTGAAGTGGGCTCCATGGCGTGTGGAGACGCGCTCAAGCTCACCCTGAAGGTAACCGAGGACGGTACCATTGAGGACGCCAAGTTCCAGACCTTCGGGTGCGCCAGCGCCATTGCTTCGGCTTCGGCCCTCACAGAACTGCTCAAGGGAAAGAGCGTGGAGGAGGCTGAAAAGATAACCAACCAGGAGATAGCAGACTACCTGGGCGGCCTTCCTAAGGAAAAGATGCACTGCTCCGTGCTGGGCCGCCAGGCCCTTGAGGCGGCCCTTTCCAGTTATAAGGGTGAGGCCCCAAGGGAGCAGGAGGGAGAGATCGTCTGTGAGTGCTTCGGGATTACCGACAGGGAGATCGAAAGGGCCATCAGGGAAAACAACCTCTCCTCGGTTGAGGAAGTCACCAACTATACCAAGGCCGGGGGAGGCTGTGAAAACTGCCATGACACCATCAGGGAGATCCTGGCAAAGGTCAGGGAAGAAGAAGCGCCCGCCAAGCGTCCCGGACTCTCCAACATCCGCAAGATCAGGATGATCGAGGAGACCCTGGAGCGGGAGATCCGGCCCTCCCTGCAGCAGGACGGTGGTGACATAGAGCTGATAGATGTGATCGGCAACCGGGTTCTGGTGGCTACCAGGGGGGCCTGCGCCGTTTGCAAGGCCTCGGAGCTGACCCTGACCAATCTGGTGGAAAAAAAGCTCCGGGAGCTGGTATGGCCCGAGCTGGTAGTAGAGGAGGTGAAAGAATGAACACCATATATATGGACAACAACGCGACTACCCGCGTGGCCCCCGAGGTGTTAGAGGCCATGCTCCCCTTTCTGACCGACCGCTATGGAAATCCCAGCAGCGCCTATACCTTCGGTGGTGAGGTGGCCCGTGATATCCGTGATGCCAGGGAAAAGGCGGCCCTCATCCTGGGGGCCTCTCCCGAGGAGATCATTTTCACAAGCTGCGGGTCTGAAAGCGACAACACCGCCATCAGGTCCGCCCTGACCACTGGCAGGGACAAGATGCACATAGTAACCAGCCGTGTGGAGCATCCCGCGGTAAAGGTGCTCTGTAATGAACTCAAAAAACAGGGCTACCGGATAACGGAAATCCCGGTGGACAGGGAGGGACGTCTGGACATGGACCGCTACAGGGAGAGTCTCACCCCTGATACGGCCATTGTCAGTCTCATGTGGGCCAACAACGAAACAGGGGTGATCTTTCCCGTGGAAGAAGCGGCCCGGATGGCAAAGGACCTGGGAATCATCTTCCATACCGACGCGGTCCAGGCAGTGGGCAAGATCCCCATAGACCTTTCAAAAAGCGCCATCGACATGCTCTCCCTGTCAGGACACAAGCTCCACGCGCCAAAAGGGATCGGGATACTCTACGTGCGCAAGGGGACCAAGTTCGCCCCCTTGCTGATCGGCGGACACCAGGAGGGCGGGCGCCGGGGAGGGACGGAAAACACGGCCAGCATCGTAGCCCTTGGCAAGGCCTGCGAACTGGCCTCAACCCGCATGGAGGATGAGAACACCAGGGTCAGGGCCCTCAGGGACAGGCTTGAAACGGAGTTGTTGAGCCGGGTTCCCAACAGCCGCATAAACGGGGGCGGGGCCCAAAGACTCCCAAACACGACCAACATCAGTTTTGAATCGGTTGAAGGGGAGTCCATCCTCTTGCTCATGGATGAGTTCCATATCTGCGCCTCTTCGGGTTCGGCCTGCACCTCGGGCTCTCTTCAGCCCTCCCATGTGCTCCGTGCCATGGGGGTCCCCTTTACCATGGCCCATGGATCCGTGCGCTTCAGCCTGAGCGTGTACAACACCGAAGAGGATGTGGATTTTGTCATAGACAAGATCCCGGCGATTATCCAGAGGCTCAGGGACCTCTCTCCCTTCTGGAAACAGGGAGGCCAGGTATGCGCCCCCGGGACATGAGGAGCACCCCATGAACAGCAGGGTCAAAGAAGACCAGTGCAGGATTGATGAGTCGAGCAGGGAGCGCTTCCGGGAAAAAATCCCGGGTATCGTGGAGCGGCTCGTAGGCTCCTGCGGGGGGAGCGAGTCCTTTGAACACGTGAGCCCTGAGCCGATCCCTTCAAGGGAGTCGATCATTGCCCTCATGGAAAAGATCAGGAGGGTGCTCTTTCCCGGCTATTTCATCACCACATCGCTGGACAGGATAAACTTGGGCTACTACTTCGGGCAGGAGGTAACGGGACTCTTCGAGGTCCTTGCGGAACAGATCACCCTCTCGGTTCGCCACGAATGTCTCCGTTACGACCTCCCATGTACCCACTGCCTGGATCGGGGTCATGAGGCGGCCATCGACTTTCTTGAGGCCCTTCCCTCCCTGAGGAGGGCCCTTGCAAAGGACGTTGCTGCCGCACGGGAGGGTGACCCTGCCGCACAAAGCTATGACGAAATCATCTTCAGTTATCCGGGTCTCCTGGCCGTAACCGTTTACAGGGTGGCCCATCAACTCTATGAGCAGGGAGTTCCCCTGATCCCCCGCATAATGACAGAATACGCCCACAGCCGTACGGGTATAGACATCCATCCAGGCGCCCACATAGGAGAGAGCTTTTTTATCGACCACGGTACCGGAGTGGTAATTGGCCAGACCACCCGGATCGGAGACCGGGTAAGGATATACCAGGGGGTCACCTTGGGCTCCATCTCACTGCCAAAGGGGGCAATGGAGGAGTTACGAACCAAGAAACGACACCCAACCATTGAGGATGATGTAGTCATATACGCGGGGGCAAGCATCCTCGGAGGAGAAACCGTCATCGGGGCCGGCTCGGTCATCGGCGGCAACGTATGGATTACCGAGTCCGTGCCCCCGGACACCAAGGTTTTTTTGAAGACTCCGGAACTGATCTTCAAGGGGAGAAGCCCGGGTAAAACACCAGGGATATGAGGAAAGGGGCCTTAAGAATGGGAAAACTTTTTGAAGATATAACAGGGACCACGGGTTTCACCTCCCTTGTGTGCCTGAACCGCATATGCGAGGGGCTGGGCGCCCTCATTTCAGCCAAGTTGGAGTTCAACAACCCCCTGGGAAGCGTCAAGGACCGTATCGGGGTGGCAATGATCGACACCGGGGAAAAAGAGGGACTCGTCGGTCCCGACACACTGATCGTGGAACCTACCAGCGGCAACACCGGAATAGCCCTTGCCTTTGTGTGCGCTG
>DREN01000319.1 GCA_011051075.1 Deltaproteobacteria bacterium
AAAGCTTAGCGACTTCGCGTCTTTGCGTGAGAGTACCTTCTCTTCAACTTGCGTGATATCAGCACATTCGCGTCGACTTTGACGTTTCCCTGGGTTCAACTCCTTGACTCTCCCCATCCGTGTCATTATATTCGTGATACCGTATAGTCCCGCTCAAGTGAAGCGGGAAGCCAGAGACAGCCCTCAGGGCCCTGAGCCTTCAATATTTCACCTTGCGCCTTACGCCTTATGCCTTGGACCTCAACCCACATGCCCGACCTGCTGATTGAAATCAAACAGGATATGCCCGGATTCAACCCTTTTTTCGGGTCGTGGGTATGCCGGGATGACCTTAATTTTCTGATTGACGTGGGCCCGGCCAATACCTCCGAAAGGCTGATCGCCTCCCTCAGTGCCCTTGGCCTGGAGAGGGTGGATTATATACTCCTTACCCACATTCACATTGATCACGGGGGTGCCCTGGCCGACTTGCTGAACTGTTATCCCATGGCAAGGGTTGTTTGTCATGAAAAGGCCGTAAGACACCTAACGGACCCTTCAGACCTCTGGAGGGGGAGTGTGAAGGTGCTCGGAGACCTTGCCAGGGCCTATGGGAAACCTGAACCGGTGCCCCTGGAGAGAATAATCCCGCACACGGAGTGCGGGATCAAGGACCTGCTGGTACTGGAAACCCCTGGTCACGCCATTCATCACCTGAGCTACACCTACAGGGGGAGACTTTTTGTTGGAGAGGCGGGCGGGAACTATCTGACCGTCAACAACCTTGACTATCTACGGCCTGCGACGCCCCCCCGATTCTTCCTTGATCTGTTTCTAAGGAGCATCGATCTACTCTTGGAATTAGAGGATCTGCCCATACATTACGCTCATTTCGGCAGGGCCTCAAGCTCCCATCGGATGCTGAATATCTTCCGGGACCAGCTTATACTGTGGGAAACCGTTATCGGAGGGGTCCTGGGCCGGGATGGAAACGTCGATGAGGTTATCAGGAATTCCATCGACCTCCTCCTTGAAAAGGATCCGAACCTTGCCGCCTTCAGGCTCATGGATCCAGACACACGGAAGAGGGAAAGATTCTTCATGACAAACGGCGTGAGGGGATTCGTTGAGTTCCTCAAAGAGAAGGACCGGATATGAAACAGAGTGATCACCTTGAAAAGGCCAATTTCAGCGCCCTCATAGAGACAGACGGAAACGACAGAATACAGGATCGGCTCGACATTATCGAGGTCTTTCTGGAAACTGAGGCCCATGTGACCCTTGAGGAGATGGTTCACCTGCTCAGGGAAAAGGGTCATGACTTTGAGCCCCAGTTCGTGCAGCAGTGTATGAACCGGATGGTGGATCTGGGCTTTGCACAGAAAAAGCGGTTTCAGGGACAGCCGATCCGCTATGAACACCTGCACCTGGGAAAACACCATGACCATCTGATCTGTACCAGGTGCGGAAAAATCGTGGAGTTCGAAGACGAGACCATGGAGACACTCCAGGTGGAGATTGCAGCAAGGTATGGGTTTCACATGCTACAGCACAGGATGGAGATCTACGGTCTGTGCTCCCGATGTCTTTCCAGAAGGACCCCCCTCATTCCCCTGACCATGGCCAAGCCAGGGGAAAGGGTCGTCATACGGGAGATAGCCGGGGGCCGAAAGAGACAGGCCAGGCTCGCTGATATGGGTCTGCGTCCTGGAGATACCCTGGAGATCATAAACAATACGGGGCGGGGGAGAATTATACTGGGCAGGGGGTTTACCAGGCTTGCCATGGGCAGGGGACTGGCGGAAAAGATCGTGGTATCCTCTGTGCCAGAGGGTGAACAGGGGCACTGAGAAGGTGTTACAGGTCTTTTGTTGTTTCTCTAAACGGCCCTCTGCAACAGTTCCCTGAGCCTGTCTCTTATGCCCCTGATAAGCCTTTCCCCCCAGCTTCGGTAGTTGTAGCGCGCCGCCTCTTCCGGGCTCACCTTATCCGGGCAGTGGCGCAGCTTGAGCTTGGTAATGGCCATCCGGTCGTCCAGCTTGAACCGCCGGTGTATGAGGCTGAGGGGTGGAACCTTGAACTCGGATTCGGATATGGAGGCGGCCCAATCAACGATATAAGGCTGACCGTCATCTCCTAAAAGGGTGTTGGGCGCCCTCTTAAGGTCACAGTGGGCGAGGCCCCTCTCATGAATACGGCTTACCAGGGAGGTCATGGACGCAAAAAAGGAATCCGGGAGTTTCATTTCCTTTTCAAGATTCTCCAGACTCCTGCCCGGAACCTCTTCAGTTATCAGGGCGAGCCCCCCTACGACCCCAAGAAAGGCAGGCACACCTTTAATTCCCTTCAGTTTCAGATAGGCCCTTTGCTCCCTCCATATGAGAAAACGGCCCACGGTATTTCTGAAAAGGAAGGCGTTTCGGCTGAAGTCCTTGACCACTGCCCGCACCCCACCCTCCTCCACCGTCCAGATGGCGGGTCTTGTGCCTGAACAGTCCCTCAGTACGAGGGAATTTTTTGCAGTAAGGTCCCGGAGACTGAGGTCCCCGAAAGGCCTGCCCTTATCCCTGTTAACCTTCATGGTACTTGAAATATGCGGCGCACGTCCCCTCGCTGGAGACCATGCACGGCCCCACAGGGGTCTGCGGAGTGCATGCGCGTCTGAAAAGCCTGCAGTCAGGCGGCCTTACAGCCCCCCTCAGGATCTCGGCGCACAGGCATCCTGCCGGTTCCCTTGCCGGGGGTACTTCAAGGTTGAACCTCTTCCCTGCGTCAATGGCGGAGTATTTTTCCCGGATTGCAAGGCCGCTTTCAGGTATCCTGCCAAGCCCCCTCCATGGGGAATCGCAGGGCGTGAATATCTGGTCGAGCATCTGGAGGGCCCCGGTATTTCCTTCTGGATTGACACCCCTGGTATACTGTATTTCCACCTGGGCCCTCCCCCCTTCTATCTGCTCCACCAGCATCAGTATCCCCTGGAGGATATCAACGGGTTCGAATCCAACTACCACGCAGGGGGTATGGTACTCTTTCACAACCTTTTCATAGGAGGAGGTACCGATGATGGTGGTCACATGTCCCGGACATATGAAACCGTCAACGTTCAGGTCACCGCCCGAAAGGAGGGCGTCCATGGCAGGGGGAAGGAGTTTATGGGCCGAGAGCACGGAGAAGTTTGAATATCCCCCCTCATGTGCGGTCTTTATGGCGGCGGCAACCGTGGGTGCCGTGGTCTCAAAACCTATCCCTAAGAAGACCACATGGTGGTCAGGGTTCTGGGTCGCGCATGTAAGGGCGTCGAATGTGGAATAGACCATCCTCACGTCCGCCCCCTGTGCCTGCTCATACTGGAGGGATGATTCGCTCCCTGGCACCCTGAGCATGTCGCCGAAGGTTGTCACAATGGCCCCTGGAAATCGGGCCAGTTTCACGGCCCGGTCTATCTCTTCCATGGCCGTAACGCAGACAGGGCAGCCGGGTCCTGAAACCAGCTCAACCGTATCGGGCAAAAGGGTGCGGATCCCGTGTCTGAAGATGGCCATTGTGTGAGTCCCACAGATCTCCATGAGCCTGATCTTTCTGGTTGAAAGGGCCCTGATCTTATTCGAGAGCGCCCTTGCCACTGTCCCGTCTCTGTATTCATCAATGTACTTCATAGGACTCCTTAAACTCCCCCCTGTAGCCGGAATATATGAGGCCGGCGCAGATGGCCTGACCCAGGGAGAGAGAGCCGTCGTTTGTGGGTACCCGGGCGTGACTGTACACCCTCAACCCCTCCTCCTCCAGGACCTTGGTGAGTCCCGTGAGCAGGGTCATGTTTTGAAAGGATCCCCCGCTTAGGATCACCTGTTCAAGGCCCCTTTCCTCCCTTATCCTCAGGCACACCTGGCTCAACATCCCTGTGATGGAGTTGTGAAAGCGCCGGCCTATTGCCCCCCTGGTCTCACCCCTCCTGATATCCTCCACAATACCCTCGATGATACCGGTTGTTACCATGACCCATTCCCCATCCTCATCCCTGATCTCCCACGGGTATGATCCCATCTCTCCGAAGGACTGACACATCTCAAGTTCTATGGCGGCCTGCCCCTCGTAGGCTATCTTCTGCCTCACACCTATCAGAGCGGAGACCGCGTCAAAGAGCCTGCCGCAGCTCGAGGTGAGCGGGGAGTTAACACCCTTCTCCACAATCTGAAGGATAATGCCCGCTTCCGTCTGATTAAGGTTCCGGATAAAGGGGATGGGAAGGTTGAAGGTCTCATCACCAAAGGCCTTGTTCAGATAAACAAGGGCCATGCGCCATGGAAACCTGGCAGCCGCATCCCCGCCGGGAAGGGGTACGTAGTCCAGGTGGGCCTTTCTCTCAAATGAGGTGAGGTCTGCGACAAGTACCTCACCCCCCCATATTGCCCGGTCAAGCCCCAGGCCGGTTCCATCCATTGTCACGCCTATGGCCGGACCTCTGAGACCATGTTCACCCAGGCAGCTCACCATGTGGGCGTGGTGATGTTGTACAGCTATGGAGGGGAGCTCCCCCTGTTCCCGCGCGAATCTTGAACTCAGGTAGTCGGGGTGGAGGTCATGGGCCACAACCTTTGGTTCTATTTCCAGGATCCTCCTCAGGTGGGAAACGGTCAGGAGGAAGAAGTCGAAGGTCTCCAGATTTTCCATATCCCCGATGTGCTGGCTGAGAAAGGCACGGTTCGCCTTGGTCAGACATACGGTGTTCTTGAGTTCTCCTCCCAGGGCCAGGACAGGGGGCAGGTCCCTCGCGGGGGTCGAAAGGAAGACCGGCACGGGCACATAGCCCCTGGAACGTCTTATCTGCCGCGGGATACTGTCCAACACCCGCAGGACAGAATCGTCGCTCCTGAGGTATATATCCCTGTTGTGGGTGAGGAAGTAGTCTGCGATCCCTCCCAGGTGCATGAACGCCTCTTTGTTGTCCGTGTTAATGGGTTCGTCTGTCATGTTGCCGCTTGTCATAACCAGGGCCCTGAAACTCCCCTCCATGAGCAGGTGGTGGAGAGGGGTGTAGGGGAGCATGATCCCCACATACCTGTTTTTTGGCGCCACCTGAGGGGAGAGTCCGTGAAACCGGCGTTTTTTAAGCAGCAAAATGGGCCTCTGTTGAGACTCCAGGAGTTTCGCCTCCCTTTCAGAGATGTGGGCGATCCTCAGTGCGGCATCCAGGTCTTTCACCATTATGGCCAGGGGTTTTTCTTCCCGGTGCTTTCTCCCCCTGAGCCTTTTCACCGCCCTGTGGTTTGACGCATCTACTGATAGATGAAATCCGCCCAACCCCTTGATGGCCAGAATCCAGCCCTTCTCAAGCAATCGTACCGCCTCCTCCACGGGATCGGCGCAGCTCATGGGCCTTCCGTTCCCGTCGTGGAGGAAGACAAGGGGACCACAATCCCAGCAGGCGTTGGGCTGGGCGTGGAACCTCCTGTTCTCAGGGTCTTCATACTCCTTTCTGCACGCCGGACACATGGCAAATTTCTGCATGGTGGTGGCGGCCCTGTCGTAAGGAATATCCATGATGATGGTATACCGAGGTCCGCAGTTGGTGCAGTTTATGAAGGGGTAACGGAAACGCCTGTTGGCAGGGTTCCTCATTTCAGAGAGACATTCTGAACAGACTCCCACGTCTGGGGAGATCAGGGCGGACCTCACCCTCCCGGCATGACTTTTCCTGATGGAAAAGGAGGCTTCATCTGCAGGGGGAACTTCGACCCATCGGGTGGAGGCTATGAGGGCGAGGGGTGGATGTTCAGCCTCCACACCTTTGATAAACCGTTGGACCTTGGCCTCTGGCCCTTCCACCTCTACATGCACTCCCTCAGGCGTATTGGCCACATATCCACCAAGGCCATATCTGAGGGCAAGCTGGTAGATAAAGGGACGGAAGCCGACCCCCTGGACAATCCCCTCGATAGTTCCCCGCTGCCGCGTTATCATCAGTGCTTCCGGGCTGCGCTGCTCTGCTTCACTTCCTCCCGGAGCCAGTCATACCAGGCCTCCAGACCTCCCCCGGTCTTACAGGACACCTCAAAAATAACCATTTCGGGGTTTATCCTCAAGGCCTCCTCCCGTATCCTGTCAACAGAGCAGTCCACGTAGGGGAGCAGGTCGATCTTGTTGATCAGGAGCACCTTTGATTCCCGGAACATCAGGGGGTACTTGGCCGGTTTGTCCTCTCCCTCGGTGACGCTGAGGATCATTGCCTTGAAGTCTTCCCCCACCTTGAACTCGGCGGGACACACCAGATTGCCGACGTTTTCAACCACCAGGAGATCAAGGGCATCAAAGTCAAACTCCTTGAAGGTATCCCTGATCATGTTTCCGTCCAGATGACACGCGCCGCCCGTGTTGATCTGCACCGCCGGGATACCTTTTTCCGCGATCCTCTCAGCATCCTGGGATGACTGGATATCCCCCTCTATGACTCCTATGTTCAGGTCGTCCTTAAGGGCATCGATGGTCTTCTCTAACAGGCTGGTCTTCCCGGCCCCGGGAGAGCTCATCAGGTTAAATACGAGCAGACCCTTTTCATCAAAAATCGCCCTGTTTTCCTGAGCAATTCGATCATTGGCTTCCAATATGTTCTTCACAACCGATACTTTCACGTCTCACTCCTTTGTTTTGGTGCACGATGCAGGATGCAGGATAGATGATGCAGGATGGAAGATGAACGATGAAACCAGCCCACAACAGTCAATGTTCAATCTTTCAGTCCACCTCCATTTCCACTATGGACAGTCCCTGGCCTGAAACGGTATCAATGTGGGGACCGGAGCAATGGGGGCATTCAAAGGCGTAATCTCTTATCTCGAATTCCCTGCCGCAATCCCTGCAAACCCCCCTGAGGGGAACCATATTCATGATCAATTGCGCGCCCTCCAGTTCGGTGCCGGAGGTCATCACCTCAAAGCAGAAGGAGAGAGATTCAGGGACAATGGCCGAAAGTTGACCGATATCAAGGGAAACCGATCTCAATATCCTGGCATTATTCTTCTGCATCTCCTCCCTGATAATATCGAGAAGGCTCTGAGCTATGGACATTTCATGCATATTTACCAGCCTGAATCGGGGAACAAAGGGATCAGGGTATGGGAAGGATCTGGATCATCCCTGTCTCAGGGCTACTATGAGCGAGTAAACCTTCTGCCGCGCGTCGTTGAACATGCCGGAGAGGTTCAGGGAATGATTGGCAAACACGCTGTCAGGGGCGCCGTTAAACACAATCACCGGTTCAAAGTCGCATCTCCTCAGGTTTTCTATGATCTTGTCCACCAGCTTGACCGAGTTCTTGTCCTTCAACACCTCAATGAAGTCGATGCGGATCGCCTTGAACGATTGATAAAGCGCATAGCCAACACCCTGCCCATAGTAGAAGTTGTCGTCAATCTTTCTCCAGGGGATATCCAGATAGACCAATGAAGAGGGCTCTTTTTCACTCTCCTGATCTTCATCCAGGGGCAGGACCGACTCCCTCCGTCTTGGCGCGTTGATCAGCCGGGTATTCACCCCTCCCATGAGGGAGGCATACTCGCTTAAGAGTTCCAGCAGGTTGTCTGCCCTGGGATAGAAATGGGATGTGCCCTCCACAAGGCCCCTGTAGAACTTCTCAAGATTCTCTCCGGCCTTCTCCCACTTGCTCTCCGCAGAGGGAAACCACCATTTGTACGGATCGTTTGAAAGGGCGGTAAATGCCTCTTCAGCATAGGGGTCCAGTTTATCCGTGGTCCTCATGCGGGAGAGATTATCCCTCAGGACACGGACGTTGTACCTGAGGACCTCTAATTCACCTATCTGAAAACTGGGCATATTATCCAAAAGGACCGTGGGCCAGAAAAGATCGTTAGGCAGCCAGTTTTCGGTAATCTGTCTGATGAGTGCCTGATTTACCTTCAGGAATGCCTCACCTTTCACGTTCCTGTCCAGTTTACCCAGTTGAATGGCCCCGGGCTTCTTAGAGTTGACGAACATGATAATGAGGGTGATCACCACCAGTACCACTACGATAAGGGCAGCAGTCCTGGCGTACCTGTTTTTCTTGGAATCGTTGGATTTTTCTGCCATGCCTTTCTGAGATCCTCCTCTATGCGCCAATGGGATTCCTGATCGGGCCCCCGGGGGTATCGTTCACCTGTTCAGTTGATTTCAAGTGTAGCCGGGCCGATTTTAGAGGTGAAGGGCCTCGGTTGTCAACAGGTAATGAGGACGGGTGTTAAGAAAGGACCTCCGTATGGGTATCACCCTGCCGCACATAAGAATCCCTCAGACCCTTCTTGTAGATCTTGCCTGAACCTGTTCTGGGAAGGAATTCCAGGAAATCCACGGTTTTCGGGGCCTTGAAATGGGCCAGGTCCTTCTTGCAGAAGGAGATAAGCTCTTCCTCTGTTACATGGCACCCCTTTTTCAGCACCACGCAGGCCTTGACCGCCTCCCCCCAGTGGGGATCGGGGACACCGATGACCGCGGCCTCAAGTACGTGTGGATGGGAGTAGAGCAGATTCTCAACCTCGGTCGAGTAAACGTTTTCCCCACCGGTGATAATCATATCCTTTTTCCGGTCCACTATGGTAACGTATCTTTCCCCATCGATTACGGCCAGATCCCCGGTACAGAGCCACCCGTCCCTGAAGGCCCTTGCGGTCTCCTCCGGCATGTTCCAGTACCCCGGAGTGACGGTATCTCCCTTTACAAGGATTTCTCCCACCTGTTTACCATCCTCGGCAACGTCGTTTCCCTCATCGTCGACCACTCTCAGGCTTATATTTATGAACTCCCTGCCGGTCTTTGCCTTGAACGCGAGCTGCTCCTTAGGAGAAAGCCCTTTGAGGTGCTGCTTCAGGATGGAGAGGGTAAGATAGGGGCTGGTCTCGGTCATGCCGTAGGTCTGTATATAGTCGCACCCGAAGCTTTCGATTATTTTTCTGACCGTCTCAGGGGCTATGGGCGCGCCTCCGCTCAGGAGGACCCGCAGACCTGAATAGTCGAAACGCCCCACCCCGGGATGATTGACCATCATGTTGAGCATGGTCGGTATGAGATTGGAAATGGTGATCTTTTCCCTCTCTATCAACCTTAAGGCCTCCCCGGGATCAAAGGAGGGGAGGATCACATGTTTTCCCCCTGTCCAGGTAATGGCGAAGGTGGCCCAGGCGTCTGCCAGATGAAAGAGGGGGGCCGCATGCAGCCAGTTGTCTCCGTCTGTGAGGTGAAGCTCTGCAATGGTCCCAAGGGCGTGACTCTTGACGTTTCCGTGGGTGAGCATCACCCCCTTGGGGACCCCGGTTGTGCCGCTGGTATAGTAGAGTTGGGCAACGTCATCATCCCTGATGGGGAGAGGGGGTGGCGGTTCAGCCGAGTGAGCTCTCAGGAGGGATTCATAGTCCATCTCCTCAGAGGCCGAGGGTTTGAAGTCTTCACGGGTCCAGATTATACTTTCAAGGGTCGGCACTTCCCTGGGGAGATCTTTGACCTTTGAATGGAATTTATCCATGGCGATTAGAATGAGGGATTGGCTGTTGTTGAGGATGGTTGAAAGCTCTTTTGCGGAGAGCCTGAAATTAAGGGGTACCAGGATTGCACCAAGATGGGCCGCTGCAAAGTAGGCCTCAAGGAATTCGTGGGAGTTCTCATGAAGTATGGCGATCCTGTCATTTTTTTTAAGGCCCAGGTCCGTGAGACCCTGGGCAAGCCTCCAGACCCTGCCAGCAAAGTCACGGTAGGTCATGCGGATATCAGCTGAGATTACCGCCTCCTTTTCAGGGTAGAGTCTGACCGCCTTGGGGAGAAGCTCGTTAAGTGGCATGGACGTCTCCTTAAACAAAGATTAACCATAAAAATGAGGTAAACGACTCCTGAATCCATAGCACTTTGTTAGTCAGAATCAAAGCCCTTTCTTCTAAGAATTCCCGGCCTGTCCCTCTTGGCCACCCGGAACATGCATATAAATTCATTGAAGAATTTCAGGACAGGATACTCTTCGGCCTGGATTATTGCTCTATCAACGACGACCGTCAGCATCTATCCTGGTTGCAAAACGCCCTTAACCAGGGCAGTATCTGTCAGGAAGCCTATGAAAAAATTACCTGGA
>DREN01000372.1 GCA_011051075.1 Deltaproteobacteria bacterium
GCAATTGTGCCCGACGGGATATCACGATTGACAAATGAGCATGCTCCGATCACACAATGGTCGCCTATGGTTACCCCTTTTGCGATAACCGTACGGGCTCCAATGTGACAACAACTGCCAATCCTGACCGGCGCCCGTTCATACTCGGCCCTACCGCCCGAAAGCGCCCATCTCACGGTGTCATGGGTGTAGATATGAACCCCTGCACTGATACTGCAGTAGTCTCCAATACTCAAACCGCCCGAACCGTCAAGAAGCGTGTAAGGGCCTATCCAAGTATTTTTTCCGACGCTAACATGGCCATAAACGTAACAGTTGTGATAGATACTTGAACCCTCCCCAAAGCCAAGGCTCTCAGCCCGTTCCCATCTATCAAAAATCATTTCCTCAAATGGGAGGTCCCTTTTCCATTTCTGCCTCATGCCTTTGCGGAGACATTTGTACAACTCCAGAATGGACTTCCTCAACACTTCTGAACTATTCATCAATCACGTGACCTTTTTCTTTACGAGCCACCCAGGAACCGCTGGCACCACAACTCGAAGCTCAGGAGTGACCATATGAAAAGCCTCCTGTTTGCCCTTCCCTGAAAGTGGTCTTCAAGCAAATCCCCTATGGTCTTCCTGTCCAGATAGTCATAAATGCGGGCGTGCCTGTCAAGAAGATGATTTTTCACATATTCGATGCTGTCTCCCTTAAACCAGGAAGCATCCGGGGCTGAAAAGCCCTGCTTAATACCGTTTGTAATCTCTTTGGGGATATAGCGCCTCATAACATGCCGCAAGAGGAGTTTCCCATCCCTTGTCTTTTGGAAATATTTCTCGGGCTTTGCGCCAGGTTCATTTTCGTTGAGACGCACTATCTTACTGAGGTTGGCCAACTTCAGGCCGACCGGGACCTGAACAGCAAAATCCACCAGATCGTTGTCCAGAAAAGGGACCCGGGTTTCCAGACCGTGGGCCATGGAGAGCTTGTCTTCCACAATAAGAAGGCCATGGAGGAAAGTCCTTGCTTCGAAATAGAGCGAGTGATTCACGTAATCTTCAGGACGGGTAAACTCGCTTGCATGCGATTGAAACACATCCCTGAAAATGTCCCTCGTCCAAATATGCTTGACTTCATGCCAGACAGGCCTGAACAAGGCCTGGATAGATCTGTTGGGTATGAGCCGCTGCCAGAACAGGTAATACTTGTCAATATAGTCATCAAAGCTGTCATTGATGACGGTCCGGTAATAGCGCCATGGATAACCGCCGAAAAGCTCATCTCCGCCGGTTCCCGCAAGTATGACTTTGATAAATTTACTTGCAAGCTGAGCAACGTAATAGTTAGGATAGCTCTGCCCAACCCTGGGCTCTTCCATGTGCCAGGCTAATGCCGGAAGCACCCTCTCCATGTCCCCTGCTTTGAGAACCATTTCGTAATGTTCCGTCTTGAACAGATAAGACATGAACTCCGACTTTTCACGCTCATCAAAGCCCAGTTCCAATCCAGAGGCCGAACGAAGATCAAAGCCGCAGGTAAAGGTCTTGATATAGGGGAGTTGTTTTGCTGCAACTGCCGTAATGGAACCGGAATCCACGCCCCCGCTCAGGTAGGCGCCCACGTCCACGTCGCTCACGAGCTGGCGGTTCACTGCCTGGCGGAAAAGCCTGTCCAGTTCTTCAATATACTCCTGTTCGCTTGAGGGTTTCTCGGGTTCACGGAAATTGAAGTCCCAATAACGGTTCGGTGAAAGCACCTGGGTCCTTGCCCCCAAAGGAATTCTGGAAAAGGAACCCGGAGGGAATAGTTTGATCCCTTTCAGCAGGGTTTTGTCGGTAAAGATATTTTGAAACGTAAAATACTCAAGGAGGGCTTCGAGATCGACCTCACGGCCTACTGCGGGCTGGCTGAGAATCGCCTTCTGTTCTGAGGCAAACATGAAACAATTCCCCGCAAAGGTATAGTAGAGTGGTTTGATTCCATAACGATCCCGCGCCAAGAACAATTCTTGGCGTTTCCTATCCCAAACGGCGAATGCGAACATCCCGTTGAAGCGCTCCAGACACCCTGGTCCCCACTGCGCATAGGAGTAGAGAACCACCTCGGAATCTGTCCGGGAATGAAACCGATGTCCAACACTCTGCAGTTCCGCACGGAGCTCCTGGAAATTATAGACCTCACCATTATAAGCGATGGCATATTCACCATCATTGGTAACCATGGGTTGATGCCCGGCTGGAGACAGATCAAGAATCGCAAGTCGGCGATGTCCGAGCCCTATGCAGCCATCGGTGTAGAAACCCTCCCCATCAGGGCCCCGATGCTTTATGGCATTCGTCATTCGTCGCAGGTTTACGGAAGAGACAGGCTCACCGTTTATATTGAAAATGCCGCAGATCCCGCACATTCGTTGCCCTTCCCTGCAATTTTACACCCAAAATCATTAAGTTAGAGTAAGCATCTGGATAACGTATCAACAACATACTCCTGGTCATCGGCTGTGAGGTCATGATACAGGGGCAGCGCCATACAGTGATCGTAGGCGTACCGGCTGCCGACCATATCTCCCACGATCTTGCAGTTGGGATTATTTTTGAAAGCCTTGTGCATATGCAGTGAATAAGTGCCTATCTGAGCCTCAATTCCCTGAGCCCGCAATTCCTGCATTATCTGGTTCCGGTTTTCTACAAAGAGGCAGAACGACTGATAAGAATGGACCCCCTGCGGAGTAGTTTCCGGGATAATAACCTGGGGATTATCCTGCAAATACTCCACATATCTACGCGCTAACAAACAACGTTTGGACAAAAGATCATCAATATGCTTCATCTGTACCAAACCAACAGCAGCAAGGATATCACTGAGCTTGTAGTTGGTACCGGGCTGTTCAAAGCTTGCAGTCAGGCGCGAATCATGAACCCCCATGCCGAAATGTTTGTAGGACAGCATCCAGTCCGCCCAGCCTGCATTGTTGGTGGTAACCATGCCCCCCTCGCCGGTGGTGATGAATTTCCGGGGATGAAGGCTAAAGACTGAAATGTCAGCAAGATTACCCACTTTAGTGCCCCGGAACTCCGCGCCAATGGAACAGGCCGCGTCTTCAATCACGTGAACGCCATACTTGTCCCTGATTTCAGAAAGACGCTGGTAGTCCAGGGGATTTCCAAACAGGGAAACAGGTAGAATCGCCTTCGTACGCCGGCCTATGGCCTCTTCAATCTGATCGTACTCAATGAGCATGCTTTCCCTGGACACATCAACAATAACCGCCCTGGCGCCAACAAGGCCCACCACATGACCTGTAGCAGGATAGGTATAGTCAGGGATGATTACCTCATCGCCCTGTCCCACCCCAACGGCCCGCAAGGCTACCTCAAGTCCGGTAGTACAGGAAGTCATGGCCAGTGCTCTGCAGCATCCCGTGTAACGTTCGAACTCCTTTTCAAACTCTCTGGTTACCGGCCCTTCCGTAAGGTAACCGCTGTCCAGGACCTCTCCTACTTTATCTTTAACATCTCCTGTAATAAACGGCTTGATCAAAGGGATACGTTTCATTTTCCACCTCGAGCCCATGGACCGCAACTCTTGTTAGCGCCTTATGCAAGGGCTTTCGCCCGCCTGTTCTCCACCTCTGAGATATGTGATTTCCTCCATTGAGTCAGCCGTCTTAACCCATCCTCCAGGTCAACGGTCCACCTAAAATCAAGATCAGTTTCAGCGGCTGTGGGAGACCCCACTCGATTGGTCACAAAGGTCTGCCCGGCAGGCTCGTATTGAATTGGAAGATCCGACCCGGTTATCTTGAGGATCAATTCTGTCAATTCTTTGATAGACGTCTTGATGCCCCTCCCCACATTGTAGAACCCGAAGGGGATATCGGCCTTTAGACCGCACACATTGGCCCGGGCCGTATCTCTTACGTATATGAAGTCATAGGCCTGGCTTCCGTCTCCGAAAACAACAGGAGAAATTCCCCTGTCGATGTTGTCGAGGATCTTCATCATGACAGCGATATATGTACCCTTATAGTCTTGTCGTGGTCCATAGACGTTCATGTATCTCAATCCAACGCCCTTCAGGCCATAGCGCTTATGGTAGGCCTTCATCATGTGCTCGCCCGCGATCTTAGTAGCCCCATAAAAGGTCCAGTTATTGTAGGGATGATCTTCACCCATGGGTTCCTCTACCGCATCTCCGTAAACCGATGCTGAGGAAGAATAGACGAGCCGTTCAACTTCATTAGCCACGCAGGCTTCAAGGACATTGAAAGTCCCCCTGATATTCACATCAAAGGCCGCCCTCGGATATTCATGACACTGCAGGAGCCATAGTGCTGCCAGGTGAATAACCCCATCAACCCCCTTCATGGCTGCATCAAGTATATCCGTTTGCATGATATCTCCTCCGATTTCAAAGATACGACAACGCGGATCTTTCATTGCCTCTGCCAGATTATCGAGGGTCCCCCTGCAAAAATTATCGTAAATGATTACCTCCTCAACATCCTCTTTTAGAAGTTCCTCTGCCACGTGTGATCCGATAAGGCCGGCTCCACCAATAACCAAAATTTTTTTTCCTCTAATATCCAAACTATTCTCCTCTCTCAACATTCACAGGCGCAATGCTTCAGTAATCAAATTTCAAGAATCCATCATCTTTGCCAGAGGGGTTTTTGTACGATCCTCCATCCCCTTCTCCTCTCTTTCATCAATCCGGTATAGAGGTCTTCCATATCTCCGAGCAGCCGTTCTTCAGAAAACCCCTCTTCCACAAAGGCCCTTGCCTCCGCGACCAGGGCCTCTCTTTTCACCCGGTCAAGCCTAACAAGATATTTGAGTCCCTTTGCAAATCCCTCGGGGTCTTCTTTTTTGCATAGGACACCTCTCTTGCACACGGTGAAGCCATTATAGGCCAGCGGCGTCCCGTCCCTGGGCCCCAGCAGGTCAAAAACCCCTCCCGCGTCAGTGGCAATAACCGGGATGGAGGAGGCCATTGCCTCAATAATTGAAACAGGGGTGCCCTCGTTCAGGGATGTCAGGGCCAGGATATCCATATCAGCGTAGATCAGGGGGAGATCCCTCCTCCACCCACAGAAGAGAACGTGGTCCGACAGGCCCTTTCTCCGGCAGTATGCCTCAAGCTCCTCCCGCAGTTCACCATCCCCCACCACAGTCAACCTTACCTTTATTTCGGGGTGTTGATCAAGGAATATCCTGGCCCCGTCCAGGAACATGACGTGGCATTTTATGGGCACCAGCCGGCCGACAATCCCGATGATCAGGGTGTCATGGTCCAGGCCCAGACTCTGCCGGAACCGCCCCTTTAATTCGTGGCCATGGAGAAAGGGTGTGAGGTCAAAACCGAGAGGGATGGTCCTGATCTTTGAGTCCGATGCAATGTGAAATCTTTCGGATAGGGCCTCCTTCTGAGTACGGCTTATGGACACGATCACGTCCGTGGAGCGTGCCAGAAACCTCTCAATCCAGATGAACATGAGGGATTTAAGGGGGCTGAAATATCCCTCGAACACATGCCCGTGGAAGGTATGAACCGTCCGGATCTTCTTGGCCCTTACACGGTTGAAAATCATTACGGCGAGCCTGGCGCTCGTTCCGGCCTTGGCCGTATGTGTGTGTACGATATCAGGATTTTCCCTGGCAAGGATTCTCAGTATCTGAAAAAACGCCCTTAAATCCATCAGGGGACTGATCTCCCTCTGGAGCTGTTTGATGATGATCGGTCTTGCTTCAGGAAAATTATCAAAAAGATAACTCATATCTCCTTCCTGGGTGGATATCTTGCCCGTAACGAGGATTGACTCAAACCTCTTCTTGTCCAGGCCTCTCATGAGCAGATACACATGGATAGAGGGCCCACCGATATTCAGGCGCGCTATGAACCGGACCACCTTGATCCGGTAACCGGTTTGAGGAAGGCCGTGGACCTTCCAACGGTGAACCTGTCTGGGAAGGGGAAGGGTTTTACTGACTGCCTGAGACCCGAGGACAAAGAAAAAGCGGTAAACCAGGGCCCAGAAAATGATCGGTTTCAGCAGGCTGTGGGGCTTTTCCGCGTGCTTTTCAAAGAGATAATACACACTCCTGTGAAACTCAAGAACAGAGCGAACAAGGTTTCTTTCACTGCTGACGCCCACAAAATGGGTGACCGCGGGCCGTGGGAAATAGACCACCCTCCACCCCTTTTGCCGCATCCTCCTGCACCAGTCAGCGTCCTCCCAGTACATGAAAAAGCGGGGGTCCATGGCCCCCACCTCCTTTATGGCCTCTCTTCTGACCAGCATGCAGGCCCCGGAGACCCAGTCCACCTCCATTGGGCTTACCCCGTCTGATTTGCCGGTCAGGATATTTTCACGCGTAATCGGGTTGTTGGGGAATACCTTTGTAAGAAGAGACCTGCGTCCGAACATGGCGGTGAGAAGGTTGGGAAAGGACCTTGCAGACCCCTGGACAGAGCCGTCGACGTTGCAGATCCTGGGGCCCATGACCCCTGTATCTTGGTTACCGGCCATGTAGTCCAGGACCAGCTCGAAAAAGCCCTCCTGGATTACGATGTCCGGATTCAGTATGAGCACATATGGCGCGGAACCATGGCTGATCCCGTTGTTCACGGCCCTGGCAAACCCAAGGTTGCGATGGTGTTTTTTGAGCCTCACAGAGGGAAACCGGGTACTCACCCGGTCCACTTGGTCTGTTGAGGCGTTGTCCTCTACCCAGACCTTCACGTCTATGCCGTGGGCAGCATCAAATATGGAGTTCAGACAACCTATCAGATAGTCGGTACTGTTGTAGTTTACTATAACGATGTCTAACAAAATGTGTCCTCACCTGGGGGCGGGAAAAGCCGGTCTTCCTGCTGAGCATTATTGTCACCAGTCGGCTCCAGGAGACCATCCTGTATCCTGTCGAAAATCCCCGCATGGCACGGGGAAACCTTTGAACCTTGAACCCGTAAACGGCTATCGAACCTTCCTCAAGACATACCTCAAAAGAGTGAAGAGGTCAAAAAAAACGGCCCTCAAGAAGCCTATCTGTTCATGTCTGATGAGGATCTCCTCCCAGTATCCGGTAAACCTCCCCTCCATGGAGATACCCCTCCCGCATAGGGCGATGGTCCTGTCAAGGTAAATAGAGGCGGCGCCCCGGCGGAACAGCATGAGGTTCAACCTGTAGTCCCCGGAGATGGTGTAACATGGCCCGGGAAGGCCCGGTTTTTCTGAACCGCAGTAACGAAACCGGTCAAATATATGTCCCCTGTAAAACACGCCCTGGTGATGAACCGTGTTCTTGAAGTAGAGGGCGCGAGTAAACCGCCCCCTGAAAAGGCCCGTATCCGTCAATACGTTGCCCACTATAAGATCCCTATCCCCCAGATCATGGCCGCCCCCGAAAACAGACGAGAGCATATCCGGACTGCTGAAGGCGTCGTCAACCCCCATGAAGTAGAGCCATTCCCCGTCAGAGGCCTCTATGCCGCGGTCCATGGCCTCGTAGATCCCGCGGTCCGGTTCGGATATCCAGAAATCTATCTCCCTGTCATCCCTCAGGATCTCCACGGTTCCGTCTGTTGATCCTCCGTCTATGATAACGTGCTCCCTGTTGGGATAGGTCTGTGTTCTTACCTCTTCAATGGCCCTTGACAGTGAGGCCGCTTTATTCTTGACAACGGTGATGATACTTACAAGGGGGAGCCCGGGCACGGGATTTTTCACAAGCCCCTCCCTCTTTCTTCCCCCGCACAACCTGTCACCGTATAGGTCCAAACGTCTCTGCCCGGCCTCCCATTATGAATCCAGGTCACAAGAAAGCCCCAGAAGACGCCACCGGGCCCTTCTTGAGCACACTATGGAGATCTTCCTTAACGGCCCGTCCAGACCCGGCACCTCCACGGAAAGCCTCCCGCCGCAGGCCTTCAGTGTGCAGGCATGGATATCCTGGAGAATTAGGCGGTAATCCGCATCACCGGGGTCCACCTGAAAGTGGATGGTCTTCCAGTCACGCCTCCCGTACCATGGCATATGAATGGTGCCAACACCCTCCACCAGGGTGTCCCAGGGCCTGAACCCAAAAAGAAGAGGGCCTTCCTTTTTCAGGGCCCCCTGCCCGCCCACGGCCCTCTTGAACATCCTGAGCCTGTCCAGGACCCTGAGCGAGAGTTTTTCGTAGGGGGAGGGATATCTCTTCAGGGAGAGATCAAAACGGTAAAACCCCGGCCATGAGGAGGGGAGGGGCCGCCGGCCGTACCTCCTTTCAATCCTCCATATCTCCCTGTATCGGCGCCAGCCCGAATCCCAGGTCTTGGTCCCTGGATAGTACCTGACCGCTGCCAGGGGCCCGGGGAAATATCGGAATTTGGCGCCGTTCCGGGACAGCCTGCACCACAGGTCCCAGTCCATGGTGTAGTGAAGAGAAGGGTCTACGCCGTCGACCTCCTCATAGGCCCCACGACGCACGAAACACGCGGGCTGGCAGATAAAGCAGGACCTGGTCAGGTCCCGCGCATCGAACTCCTGGATCGCGGGAAAGTAGGACAGGAAAAAACCCTCCGGTGTCACATGGATGGCATCCCCGTAAACCACGTCCAAACCGGGATCACGTTCAAAAAGGGCCGCCACCCGGGAAAGCGTCCCCGGAAAATAGTAGTCATCCGCGTTGAGCCAGCATACAACATCTCCCTGGACCTTTTTCATCCCCTCCCTGATGGCCCCGGCCTGACCTGAATCAGGGCCTGAACAGAGAAAGGCGATCATATCAGAGAAATCCCCCACCACCTCATGGAAACCATCGGTGGAACCACCATCCATGACTGCCAGGTTAAAAGGCTGAGACTGGTATCTCAGGCTTTTCAGGGCCCAGGGAAGAAAACGGCTCTGATTAAGGCTGGGAATGACAATGGCGAAAGTCGGCAAAATGAGTTTTCCTTAAAAATCAGCGACACTCCAGATACCACTAATACACCCTTTTGAGCCCCTCTTCCAGCGGTATCCTTGCCTGCCAACCAAGGGCGGTCAATCTGGAAACATCCAATAGCTTGAGCGGGGTTCCATCCGGCTTGGCAGGGTCAAACCTGAGATCACCTTCAAATCCGACAACCTCACCGACCATCTCGGCCAATTGCCGAATAGACTGGCCTTTGCCCACACCCACATTGATGATGTCGTCTTCCTCATAATTGTTTATCACAAAGAGACACGCATCGGCAAGGTCGTCAACGTAAAGGAACTCACGTCTTGGCACACCCGTACCCCAGACTTCCACCGATTTATGGCCCTTCATCTTTGCCTCATGAAACTTTCTGATCAGGGCAGGGAGGACATGTGAGGTCTTCAGGTCAAAATTGTCCCCCGGCCCATAGAGGTTGGTGGGCATGGCGCTGATGAAGGGGGTTCCATAATGACGGTTTTATGCCTGGCACATCTTTATGCCGGCAATCTTGGCCACGGCATAGGGCTCATTGGTAGGTTCCAAATAGCCGGAAAGGAGGCATGCCTCCCCCATCGGCTGGGGGCAGAGTTTCGGGTAAATGCAGGAGCTGCCTAAAAAAAGTAGCTTTTTTATCGCATAGAGGTGCGAAGAATGAATGACATTCGTCTCAATCACCAGATTGTTGTAGATAAACTCGGCCGGGAATGTTGAATTGGCCCATATCCCGCCGACCCTGGCAGCGGCCAAGAACACATACTGGGGCCGCTCTCCACGAAAGAACGTCTCCACCTGCTCTTGTCTCATCAGATCCAGTTGGCGATGGCTTCGATAAACAAGGTTTTCGTACCCGGCGCTTTGCAACTTCCTCAGAATTGCCGATCCAGCCAAGCCCCGATGACCCACGACATAAATTCTATCGTTCTTTTCCATATACCCAAATGTGACCTTGGGGTCTGAAACCCCTCAGCGTTGACACTTGCAACAAAACCCTTTACTGCATCGTAAGTTTATCAACAACAGCCGTACCCTTACTGACTGTCATTGATTGTACTCCTTGTTTCTGCTGTTA
>DREN01000374.1 GCA_011051075.1 Deltaproteobacteria bacterium
AAGAGATAGCAGCACAGGCCGACAGGTACAGGGACCTCCTCCTTGAGACCCTGGCCGACACGGACGATCTTGTAATGGAGAGATATCTTGCCGAGGAGGAGATCCCCCTCAGGGAACTCAAGGCGGCCATCCGTTCCGCCACCATCGGGATGGCATTGGTCCCTGTTTTCTGTGGGGCTGCCCTCAGAAATAAGGGGATACAGCCCCTTCTGGACGGCATTGTGGACTACCTGCCCGCCCCTGTGGACGTCCCGCCCATTACCGGCATCAATCCCATGGACGGAGAAGAAGAAACCAGGCCCGCCAAGACCCGGGGACCATTCACCGCCCTCGCCTTCAAGGTAATGATGGACCAGGGGAGAAAGATGACCTATATGCGGGTCTACTCCGGTGCCGTCAAGGCGGGGAGCCCTGTCTTTAATCCCGGCAAGAAGCTTCACGAAAAGCCTGCCAGGCTTTTGAGGATGCACTCCAACAAGAGGGAGCGTATCGACCATGCCAGTGCTGGAGACATAGTCGCGGCAATGGGCCTGAAACTCACCACCACCGGCGATACCCTGTGCGACGAAAAAAATCCCATCCTCCTGGAACCGATCCAGTTTAATGACCCGGTTATAAGTGTTGCCGTGGAACCGAAGAGCGTCCAGGAACATGACAGACTCTTAGACGCCCTGACCAAACTGTCGGACGAAGACCCCACGTTCAAGTTCAAGATAGACGAGGAAACGGGTCAGACCCTCATCTCAGGTATGGGAGAGCTCCACATTGAGATCGTGACGGGTCGGCTCAGGCGGGAGTTCGGGGTCGAGGTGAATCAGGGAAGGCCGCAGGTGGTGTACAGGGAAACCGTCACCATACCTGCGGAGTACGAGGACCTCTTTCAGCGGGACCTGGGGGGGCAGGAGCATTTTGCGGGGGTGCGGATACAGGTTTCACCCCTGTCAAGGGGTTCGGGAAACCGCTTTGTCAACAGGTGTACTGATCCCGAACTTCAGGAGGATTTCCTGAACGCCATCAGGGATGGGATTGTGGAGGCTGAGGCCGGTGGGACCCTATTGGGATATCCGGTAATCGACGTGGAAACGGCCCTCCTTGATGTGCGGATGAAGGAGACCTCCTCCGACGCAATGGCCTTCAGGGCCGTGGCCAACATGGCCTTCAGGGCCGCGTTTCAAAGGGGCGAGCCGGTCCTCTTGGAGCCCATAATGAAAACAGAGGTCCTGGTACCCGATGAATTTACAGGGGAGGTCATCGGTGATCTCAACTCGAGACAGGGTAAGATAGGCCAGATAGTAAATAACGGGACCGCCCAGGTGGTCATAGCCCACGTGCCCCTTTCACGCATGTTCGGATACTCCACTGCCCTGCGGTCAGTCACACAGGGCAGGGGAACCTTCACCATGCAGTTCAGCCACTACGACAGGGCATAGGGACGGTCAAAACCCACAAGGCCTGCCTTTTTCATCAGCGCCACACCACTATACGGGCCTTCCCCCCACCGTAGTCGATTATCACCCCGTCGGAGGTGATCTCTTTCAAAACAGGTCCGTCCGCCCCTATTCGATCCCCCTCCCTGTAACTGCGCATGTTGATAAACACCAGCCGTTCCGCCGGATTTTTGGAATATGAGTGCACGTTAATCTCAAGCTTTCCTAATTTTTCTCTGACTTCGGACGGGAGGTCCTGGATCAGGGGGAGATCTCCGGCCTTCCCCCTGGCGACCCGTTCTCCCCTCTCCGCTGGAGGAGGAGGGGGGGCAGGGCTTTTTGCGCTCTTTTCAGCCGGACCCTGAACCCTCCTGCCCAGGGCCGAATCAGACAGGCCCGTAAAGGCCTTTTCAGACCCTGAGCCCACAGGCGTCTGTGGTTGAGGGGGCGTGGTCTTTTTCTCTGTGGCCGAAGGAGCAGGCCCTGTGACAGGGGTTTTCCCTGGTACCGGCCTGGAATCAGGGGTGGGCTCAACTGTCTTGGCCGCCTTTTCCGCCGGGTCCTTTCTTTCGGTGACACCTTCAGCAGGCCGAACCTGTCCGGGGCTGCGGGACGGATCACTGTAAGCCGGTCTCTCCCCTGCCGCCCCGGAAGACCTGTTCCTGTTCAGACCCTCCTCCTTCACAGGGTACTGGGGTTTGGGTCTCCCGGTGCCTGCGGTCTTGGGGCCGGGCATGGAAACGACCTCTTGCCCATGGTTCCCGGAAGAAGGGGGGGGTCTGCTGGGATCCGGTAACCCGGGCCAGAGGATCAGCCCGACGATCACTGCCCCCACCAGGAAGGCCCCACACAGCCAGAACAGGGACCGGAGGCCGCTTTCCCGTTGAACCTGGTCTTCCTCATACACGGCCTTCAGGTCAGGTGCCCGTTCGAGCCTGCGCTCCCGGTCTGCCCGTCTCAGGGCCTCAAGGATCAATGACATGCCTCTCTCCGTGCTGGATCTGGTCACATAAGAGGGGGATGGAATCGTCCCCGGCTGCAGTATTCAACTGGATGAGTGTCTGCTCTCCAACAATGCCGTCTGCTTTGACAAAATGGGCGCGCTGAAAATCCATGACCCGCCTCTTCAGGGTATCGTCAAAAAACGGGCTGGGAGGGAAGATTTCGATTCCAGGCGGGCTGCCCTCAAGACTATCCAGATGAGACCTTAACCAGAGCACATCAGGACCGGAATCTCCCCTTTTCATTACCGCTCTGTTCAGAGGAGGGGGTCTCCAGAGGATGGTAAAGTCACCGAACCAGAAAGGCTCTATGCCGGAGCGATTCAGGGTCTCCCGTCTGAAACCCAGCTCCAGGGTAACGTCCGGCCCTTCCATGGACACAACAGGCAGGTAGTGGGTGCGCTGATCTTCATCCACTACTTCCAGGATCGCCGGCCGGTTGAGGTTTCCCAGTATTGTCCAGTTCCCCCGGCCCCTCATACAGCGCAGACCCACCTTTTCCGCCCTTTCGCAGTTGGTCAACCCCGGCAGATCAGGGTACTCCCTTTCCCACTGTCTGAACAGGGTTTCAAAGGCCGAATCCCTGTCGGTCGGCACATCCCCTGCCGTTAACAGATCGCGGACAAGAGAAGAGGCCTCCTCCCCGCCATCCCCGTTCTCCCTCGGCCCGGTCTCGGTATTAACCGCTCCCTTTGGTGGACCAGGGGTATCCACACTGGGGGCCGGTTTTCCTGTAACGACTACCTGCTCCCAGATGATGGGTGGATCCAGAAATCGCCAGCCCGCGCCAAGGATTAAGAGTATGAGGATAATGACGGCCCATCTAAGAACCCTTGGAGAGCGGAGGGAAGATCGAGGGCCCATTACCTCTGATGCGGCCTTTCTCACCAGGCCCCTGTTTACCCGGTCCCGCTGCCCCGCATAGGCGCCTAAAAGGGCCCGATCGCAAATGGTGTTTATCAGGCGGGGGACACCCCCTGAAAGCCTGTGAACAAGGCGAAGGGCCCCCCTGGTGAAGAGTCTCCTTTTGCAGCCTGCCACCTCTAACCGGTGCCCGATATAGGTGGTCGTTTCGTTGAGGAGTAAGGGGGTCAGATGGTACCGGGCCGTGATCCGCTGGCTCAACTGACGCAGCTCAGGCCGTGCCATGATGGTCTGGAGCTCCGGCTGCCCGATGAGAAGGATCTGAAGGAGCTTCTGGGTAGGGGTTTCCAGGTTGGTCAGGAGGCGGATCTGTTCCAGTACATCGGCGCTTAGGTTCTGGGCCTCGTCAATTATCAGGACTGTTCGACGGCCCCTGGCATGAATCTCCAGGAGGTGCAGGTTCAGCAGGTCAACAAGCACCTTGAGGCTCTCTGTGCCGGCAGGGTATGATATACTCAACTCGTCGCAGAGGGAGGCCACCAGCTCCAGGGCCGTCTGTTTTGGATTCAGGACAAGGGCCACCTCCACCCCTTCGGGGATCTGCTCCAGCAGGCTTCGGCACAGTGTGGTCTTACCGGTCCCCACCTCGCCGGTCAGGAGGACAAAACCGCATCTCTCACCTATACCGAAGAGGAGATGGGCCAGGGCCTCACGGTGACGCTGGCTCATGAAGAGGAAACGGGGATCGGGCGTGAGAGCAAAGGGGTTTTCAGTAAGACCGAAATATGCGTTGTACATGGGCTATTCCAGGTTCATCCAGACGACCGGGTGTGCAGATTTTCCGTGTGCAGGGAGTCAGAAAGAGGTGCGACCGGTTCAGAGTTTACCAAAACCTAGGATTCCTCTTCTCCAGGAAGGCCCCAACCCCCTCCCTTCCGTCCGGCTGATCAGCAACCCAGGATAAAAGGGTCCTCTCGTTTTCCAGTTGAACTTCAAAGGGGGTGCTGAACGAATCACTCAAGAGCCTTTTGGAGGCCCCGAAGGAGGTAAGAGACCCCTTTGCGATACGACGGACCATCTCCAGGGCCCTGTCCACCCCCTCTCCGTCAGATACCACCTCTGTCACAATCCCCCAGGATATGGCCTTTTCAGCCCCTATGGGCTCATCAAAGGCGGCTATTTCCAGGGCCCGTGCCATACCGATCAACCTGGGCAGGGTGTAAGTGCCGCCACCGTCAATACTCAGGCCGTTTGAGGTGTACGCCTGCCTGAGAACGGCCGATGCCTCCATGATCCTGAAATCACAGGCAAGGGCCATGGAGAAGCCGCCCCCTGCGGCAAGACCGTTTATTGCTGCCACCACCGGTTTGGGCATACGCCGGATCTCCAGGATCGCCTGGTGGTACCTGGCCGCCAGTTGATGAAAGGCCCTGCCGTAGCTCTCTTGTGCGCCGTTTATCCATCTCAGATCTCCTCCCGCGCAAAAGGCCCTCCCCTCTCCTGAGATCACCACCCCTCTCACCTGCCGATCAAGGGCCAGTTCCGTAAGGATTTCGGCCAGCAGACCTACCATATCCAGGTTAAAGGCATTATAGGCCTCAGGGCGGTTCAGCATGATCAGGGCCGTCCCATCCTCTTTTTTCAAATCTACCGGTTCTTTCATACCCCCTCCCCTGTCTTATGATATCCTCAGTCCGGGCCCGCTTTGATCTTTTCACCAGACCCTAACAGACCCTGAAGGGTGCCTGGCACCCCGTCCGATTTCTCTGCAAATAGGGAAATATGTTGACTCTCAAACATGATTTATATATGGAACAGGCAGCCGTTGCAAGCCATTTAGAGGAGGTGGGAGGTTTCAGGGCCCCAACCCCTGATTCATACCCAAAACAGAGATATAGTTCAATGGAAACATTCCTGCCAAACCTGATAGATCAGTATAACCGGCGCCTGAACTACCTGCGCATCTCCATCACGGATCGGTGCAACCTCCGCTGTCTCTACTGCATGCCCCGGGATGGCCTTGCCAAACTGAAACATGAGGAGGTTCTAACCTACGAGGAGATCCTCCGCCTCGCAGGCATTGCCGTGGGGTTGGGCGTAAACAAGATCCGTCTGACAGGGGGGGAGCCCCTCATAAGAAAGGGGCTGTCCCGGCTTCTTCCCGGGCTGGCCGGTCTGCCGCACCTGAAAGATATCTCCATGACCACCAACGGGATCTTCCTGAAAGATAATCTGGAGTGGATCAGGTCGGCAGGCATGAGGAGGATCAACATCAGCCTCGACACCCTCCACCGGGAGAGGTACAGGAAAATAACAGGTTTCGATGGCCTTGAACGGGTGTGGGAAGGGATACGTGCCGCGGAGAAGCTGGGGTTTTATCCCGTAAAGATCAACATGGTGGTAATGAAGGGGATCAACGACGATGAGGTCGTGGATTTTGCCAGGCTGTCTCTGGATCACCCCTACCATATCAGGTACATCGAGTATATGCCCAGCGGGTTTGTCCATGGGGGCGGGGAGATGGAGCATGTGCCCAACTCCACTGTGAAAGCCCGCCTCATGAAGATAGGCAAACTGGACCGGATCCCGCACAGGGAAATGGATGGCCCCACTGTGCGCTTCAGATTTGAGGGGGCCCCCGGAGAGGTGGGCTTCATCAGCCCCCTGACCCACCATTTCTGCCAGGCCTGCAACCGCCTCAGACTGACCGCAAGCGGGCACCTGAGGCCCTGCCTCCTCTCCAACGGGGAGATAGACATCAAGACCCCGCTCAGGGCCGGGGCCTCTGACAGGGATCTGGCACGAATATTCCTGAAGGCCGCTGAAAATAAACCCGGGGGTCACGGGCCGGTCTCAGAGCAGTGCGGCTCCCTTTGCGGGCAGATGTCGGCAATCGGGGGGTGAGGGAGGAGGAACAGGGCTACAGCCCTAACAGTGCCGCGGCATTCAGTCCTGTTATCTTGTCCCTGTCCCGTGGAGATATCCCCGCAGAGTTCATTTCATGGAAATAGCGCCCCGGTCCCAGAATGGGATAATCAGTTCCAAAGAGGATCCTGTCAAAACCCACTATCTCCCCGGCAACCCTGTAGATATCAGGCGTGTAAAGGAAGGGCGAGGCAGCCGTATCAAACCAGACGTTTCGGAAAACCTCCTTCACCTCCCTCTTCATGAGCCCGTAAAAGAGAAGCCCGCCCCCCCAGTGGGCCAGGACGATCCGGTTGTGGGGGTAGGTCCTGACAAAATCGTAGATCTGCCTGAGGGTGTTGGGGGTCTTCCCGAGGTATTCATGGCCCACCGGCTCGTTGGTGTGGAGGAGGAAGGGGACATTGACCCGGGAACAGACGGTCATCACGTCCTCCAGGGCCCTGACCACCTCTGATGTCAACCCCGAACCGTACACGGCCAGCTCTCCAACGCCTGAAAGCCCCTGGCTCAGGCATCGCTCCGCCTCCCTGGCCCCCCCGGGAGAGCGGGGAGAGAAACAGCAGAATCCTGTCAGCCGATCCGGATAGATCTGGACCGATTCCACGATATAGTCGTTATGACGACGGTAGTGCTCGGGGTTCTCCCAGGGGAACCCGAAGATGACCGAGCGCTCCACCCCGGTCTTATCCATCTCCCTTATAAGCTCCTCAACGCCGGCGAGCTTTGCCCCGGGTGGGGAGTAGAGGGTTTGAAACGCAGGTTCTCTGGATGCGAGGCCCAGCCTCTCGTCCCTGAAGGCAGAGGGAAAGATATGGGTATGGAAGTCTATAATCATGGGAGGCCCAGGGGGATGATTCAGCGCTTCAGAACCGCGGCCAGGGATTTTTTGAGGGAATCGGGCGCATACCCCACGATCTTGTCCCTGATTTTTCCGTTTCGGTCCACCACGAACATGGTGGGAACAGATACCCTCTCCCCCGAGAAGTAGTCCCGCATGACCTCCTGATTATACCGGAGGATCGGGTAGTTGATCTTGGTCATTTTCTTAAAGTAGCGCAGGTCCTTGTCTGAGATCTGCCCGGGGTCGTCTACGGAGATTCCAAGGATGATCAGCCCCTCATCTTTGTACTTGTCTTGAAGCTCGATCAACTGGGGGATGGTCATCCTGCACGGGGGGCACCATGTGGCCCAGAAGTCCAGGAGAACCACCTTGCCACGGTACTGCTCCAGGGTGACGGTTTCATCGGAAAGACTGCTCAGGGAGAAATCCGGCGCAGTGGGACCTGCTTCAACCTCTTTCTGGCATCCCACCATAACCACGAATAGGGAAAAAAAGAACAATATCCAGACTTTTGAACTATCCTTGGGATTCATATACGCCTCCATGGGTTTCGGGGTGTTGGGTCCTGCTCCCTGATGAGTGTTTCAGGGATTCACGGTTTCATGATCCGGAGTCTGGAGATTTCCCGATCTGTGAGCCTCTGTGATTAATATATAGAGCCCAAAATGTCAAAGGGTTACGAAAAAACGACCGGAGGCGGGGCCTGGGGGGCCTCTTTCTCCATTTTACCCCTGTTACGGGCAACGATGGTTTCCCTTTGACTTCTGAGGTCCAGGTGGATTACAGATGAACAATCATTTTTCATTTCCCATTGAAGGGATGGGCGGGGATTCAAGATTAATACTATCCTTGAATCCGCATGGGGTGAACAGTCGATGAAATTTTCCCGTTTTTTTACCGGTAAGCCTTATCAAGAGATAGAGAGAAACGGAGACGCTTTTCTGGAGGTAGGCCAGTACGGCTCAGCCAAACTTGAGTATGAAAGGGCTTTGGCCAAGCTGTTGAAGAGGCCTTCGGGAGAATCCGGTCCAGAGGATCGCCTAAGAAAAAAGATAGCCCAATCCAGAGAGGGCCTGGCCCTTGAACACCGTGATGCTGCGGAGAATCTGGTGGAAACCGGTCATTACGAAGAGGCTGAGGAGCTCCTCCGGCTTGCCCTGGAACTGGTTGGGGACAAAGCATCGGCCCTGGAGATTGAGGAGCGGCTTAGGCTGGTAAGGGACGGTATCACGAACGAAGAGACCCCGGAAGACCCCCTTGGTGGAGACACCCTGAAAGAGGGGATGGAGATCCTGCACCAAGGATCTGACGAGGAGTACTTTACCGCCCTTATCAGCACGCTGCCCGAGGAAGAACAGGAAAGCTATCTCAGGTACAGGGATCCCTTCAGGGATGGATATATCAAACTCCATCAGGGGCGTTTTGAAGACGCCGTGCCCCTTCTGTCACAGGCCCTTGAAACCAATCTCCCCGTGGGAGGTTTCATCCTCCTTGAGCTCGCCACCGCCCATCTAAACCTTGGAAATCATTCCGAAGGCTTGACGCTTCTCCAGGCTTTTCTCAAGGAACACCCCCAATGCCTCAGGGCCTATGGGCCCCTGTGCGAAATCCTATGGCAAAATAAGGAGTTTGATGAGGCGCAAAGGCTCCTGACCAACTGCCCGGAGCCTCTCTCCGGATCCCCGGTCATTCATCTGCTCTATGGCAAGACCCTTTTCCACGCCGGCAAGTACCACGACGCCAGAGTCCATTACCTGGACTATCTCCACGTCTCCGGCTGGAACGAGGCCATCGCCCTTGCCCTTGCAAAGACCTTTGAGGCCTTGGGAGAAAGGGAGAAGGCCCTTGAACAATACTCCGGGATAATGAACAGGTGCCAGGGGTGCGGGAGCCGGATCGATCCCCTAATAAAACAGCGGTACGCGGATATAAGCCTTGAGGCCGGGGATTATTCAACGGAAATACTGGAACTATACCTGGGTCTGATACAGGAGGTACCGGAAAACAGGGCCGATTATTACCGGAAGATCAGCATGATATACGAGGTGAACGGCAATACGGAGGAGGCCCGCAGGTTCAGATCCTTTGCCGAACGATCCCGACGCGAGGGTTGAGTTCCAGTCGTTTCTACGTCTCCGTCTCTATCCATCCGCGTCCAGTGGAAACCACCATCAAGGAGACAAAAGGGCACCACCCCTTACGGTCCAGAGTCATCGGATAGGGGAGAAGAGGAATCAGGACTTTTCCCTGTTTGACGAACCGGGCCCGGCAAAGGCGTTCGCAGCCAGTACCCCAAGGATTATCATACCTTCCGCCAAGATCCAGGCAAGGATCATGTACATGAGGAACTTCCTCGGTTTAACGGGCCTTTCCACATCCACTATTACCGGTTCCGTAACGGTGTAGAGCATTGAGGCCGGGTTCAGGTTCACCTTGCTCAGCTCCACATACATGGTGGTGATCTCATCGATGGTACGTATGAGTATGTTGAACACGCTCTCCATATTGGTCTTGATGCGGGCCGTGGCATTCTTCACAAAGGAGGGTGAGATCTCCCCGTTCTGAGGGTCTGTGATCTGCTTGAGAAGCCTGTTGTAGTAGTTCAGGTCCCCCTCAATACCTACCTTTTCAAGTCCCACATCGATCACCTTCTCGGTAATCTCCTGCCTGAACCTGGCATCGGAGGATTCCTGGGCCATCTGGATGAGGCTGTTCAGAAAGGACGCCCCCAACTGGGGGATCATGGCGGGGACATTGTCTAGCAGTGGGGTCCCTT